>NZ_DHEI01000135.1:33701-42287 GCF_002399805.1 Flavobacterium sp. UBA4854 | reverse complement strand
AGCGGATTTAAAAGCGGAATTTCTTCTGTGGTTGAAATTATGGGGTATAATTATTTAGGAAACGGAGATATTGATGCACACAGAAGTCAGTTTAAGCAACAGCCAGGAATGGGAACCGAAGAAGGTTCGACTTTTGCAACACGAGGAATTTACTTTACAGACGATGCCAAACATTATCAAAGTGCTTATGATAAAAAACCAAGACCAACTTTTTACAGTATAGAAGAAGGTTGGAAATTCTATGCAGAAAGACCTTATTTGGCCGGAATGTTTATTTGGACAGGTTTTGATTATCGCGGAGAACCAACGCCTTATGGTTGGCCATCTGTAACTTCTTATTTCGGGATGATGGATGTTTGCGGTTTCCCGAAAGATAATGTTTTTTACTTAAAATCGTGGTGGGGAAAAGAACCAGTTCTGCATTTGCTTCCACATTGGAATTGGAGCGGAATGGAAGGCAAAGAAATGGATGTTTGGGCGTATTCGAATTGCGATGAAGTAGAGCTTTTTCTAAACAAAAAGAGCTTAGGAAAAAAGAAAATGGAACAAAATAGCCATTTAGAATGGAAAGTTAATTATACTCCAGGAACTTTGGAAACTGTTGGGTATAAAGACGGTAAAAAAGTACTTTCTGATGTTCAAAAAACAACAGGAAAGTCAGAAAACATCAAATTGTCATTAGATAAAGAAAATGTTTTAAAAGGAAATGTTTCTGTTGTAACGGTTGAAACTACTGATAAAAATGGTTTGCATGTTCCAACGTCAAATGACGAAATCACATTTTCTATAAAAGGCGGAAAAATTTTAGGAGTTGGAAATGGCGATCCAACGTCATTAGAGAGTGATCAATTTATTGATGACATTTGCTTACTTGCTATAAATAATTTTAAGGAAAGAAAAGGAACAAGTGCAACTTTGCCACAGCAATTACCAAGTTATTTAGAGAAAGAATGGACAGAAGCTTTTAAAGATCGAGATTATAAAAAACAAGCGCCATCCTATATTTATAAAGGAGAATTTGACTTGAAAAATAATTCAGTTTCAAATGTGGTAAGTTTCTTTTATAAAAAAATAGGAGTAGAAACGGTAGTTTTTGTAAATGGAAGTAAAGTAGAATCAAGCAAAGAAGATTCGCAAAAATATATTCTAAATGCATCTATTTTAAAAGAAGGTAAAAATACGATTCACATTGCAGCGACACCATTACAGAAAGTAAAAGACTGGGATGTTATGAATACCGATCCAGGAATTATTCAAGTAATAACACCAGCAGAATCTTGGAAAAGAAAGCTTTTTAATGGTTATGCTCAAATTATTATACAGAAAGATGAAAATGTGAAGGAAGTTGTTTTATCTGCTTCTGGAAAAGGATTGCGATCAGCGAGTTTAAATAATTAGTTTTTTTAACCGCAAGTCACGCTAAGATTTGCGCAAAGGACGCTAAAAAATAAAATTTAGCAAAGTTGCTAAGACGCAAAGTCTCTTTTTTAAATAATTATAAATGAATTGCGTCCAGCTTTAGCTGGATGTGAAATGATTGTAATGTTATCAGGGCTTTAGCCAAACAGTTCTTGGTTTGGCTAAAGCCTTTTCTATGCTTGTCTCTTTTAAACCTCCAGCTAAAGCTGGAGGCAATTCAAAAAGAATTTTGCGTCTGAGCGACTTTGCGAGCTATTTCTTTCTCAAAACTCAAAACTTAACGAACCTTGCGTAATTCTTCGCGCTCTTTGCGGTTAAACCCGAAAACCTAAAACTTTAAACCTGAAACAAAAAATTAACAAAAGAATAATGTTTGATTTTCATAACTTTGCAAAATGAATAATCAGACAGAAACTCAGAATTGCGATTTTACTTCAGATTTAAAAATGAAGGGATTTAAAGTGTATCCTATAAATGGAGATTTTAGTAAAGTTCCCGTTTATAGCCGAAGAGACTTTTATAAAATCTGCATCAACACTAGTAAAAGTATCATACAGTATGCTGACCGCGGAATAGAAACAGATGGGACGATTCTGTTTTTCGGCAATCCGATTATTCCATATTCTTGGGAAACGGTTTCTGAGAAATTTGAAGGTTATGCCTGCGTTTTTACTGAGGAATTTTTTAAAACAAAAGACCGTTCAGAAACTCTTCAAGAATCGCCTCTATTTAAAATAGGAGGAACACCGATCTTTACTTTAACTCCTGAACAAAAAGTGTTTATCGATTCGTTATTTCAAAAAATGATCGAAGAATACGAAACCGATTATGCTTTCAAAGACGATTTAATGCGCAGTTATGTCAATTTGATTATTCATGAATCAATGAAAATGCAGCCTTCAGAGAGTTTTTTCAAACATAAAAACGCCTCTTCAAGAATTACTTCTTTATTTTTAGAATTGCTGGAAAGACAATTTCCAATTGAGACTAAAAACCAGCCTTTAGCTTTAAAAACGCCTCAGGATTATGCACAAAGCCTTTCTGTGCATGTAAATCATTTAAATCGTTCTGTAAAAGAAATTACAGGAAAACCGACTACAGCCCATATTACCGAAAGAGTTATCAACGAAGCAAAAGCTCTATTACAGCATACAGACTGGAGTATTTCGGATATTGGTTATTCGCTAGGATTTGAATATCCGAGTTATTTCAATAATTACTTCAAAAGACTTACGGGAACAGTTCCGAAATCACTTCGAATGTAAATTGTTTCATTTTCTTAATTTTTTGTTTGAATATTGTTATTTCAGCATTGTAGTATTGTTCTACATTTGCCCTGAAATAAACAACGAATCTTTGTATCAGTTTTTTTAATGACTAAATAACACTTCACAAAAGCATGCTCCGCTTTGCATTTAGTTTTAAATTTTGATAATAGAAAAATATAAATTTTTAAAGTATTAATTAAAATTAAAATCTCTTTCTGAAAAGAGATTCGATGTACTGATTATTTCATTCAAATAAGCTTATAAGAATTTAAAATTAATTATTAACCTAAAAACAACGAAATTATGTCGACACATTTCACTGCTGTAATCGAAGAAGGTAAAATTCCAAATACTTATATGACAGGCGAAGTGTCATATAAAAAGCAGACAAGCGAAATTCATCCTGAAAATACTGTAATTAAAGATATTTCTTTTGAACCCGGAGCAAGAAGTAATTGGCACAGTAATGCAAGTCTGCAATTAATCATTGTAACCGATGGAATGGGATATTACCAAGAACGTGGCGGACAAATTAATCTTATCGAAAAAGGAAAAGTAATCACAGTTTTACCTGGAGTAGAACACTGGTACGGAGCAACTCCAAAAACAAAGTATTCTCATATTACCATTGTTACAGAAGTAGACAAAGGTTCTGGAACATGGCTGGACAGTGTTACTGATGAGGAATATTATTCTTTTGAAAGATGCTAAAGTACTAAGATTCTGAGCTTCTGAGCTTTTAAAATTTTAAGAACTTTTAGTTTTACGCAGATTTTACTGATTTATAACAGATTTTATTTTTTGATTAGATTAAAATAATCGAAATTTATATAACTATTTGTAAATCAATATAAATCAGCCGGATTTCTATTGCGATTTCTCAACAGTTTTAGACCTGAAACAAAAAACAATAACAACAAATAAAAAAATTATGGAAACAAAAAGCATTAAAGCGTTTGGTACAGAAGCTGCCGAAGCACCATTAAAAACCTTAGATATTAAAAGAAGAGCTGTACAGGCGCATGACGTAGAAATCGAAATTTTGTATTGCGGAATCTGTCATTCTGATTTGCATTCGGCTAGAAATGAATGGCATGGCACTATTTATCCGATTGTTCCAGGACATGAGATTGTAGGCCGTGTTACTAAAGTTGGAGAACATGTAAAAGGTTTCAAAGTTGGTCAATTAGCAGGAGTAGGCTGTATGGTAGATTCTTGTAGAGAATGTGAGCAATGTAAAGAAGGTTTAGAGCAATATTGTGATCCAGGAAGCATCTTAACATTCAATTCTCCCGACGAACATTTAGGCGGACAAACTTTTGGAGGTTATTCTCAAAGTATTGTTGTTGATGAAAACTTCGTATTGCATATTTCAGATAAATTAGAACTTTCGGCTGTTGCGCCACTATTATGTGCAGGAATTACAACGTATTCTCCGTTAAAACACTGGAAAGTAGGTCCTGGACAAAAAGTTGGAATCGTAGGAATTGGTGGTTTAGGACATATGGGAATCAAATTGGCAAAAGCTATGGGAGCTCATGTAGTAGTTTTAACTACTTCAATGTCTAAATTCGAAGATGCGAAACGCCTTGGTGCAGATGAAGTTATCTTGTCTACAGATCCAGAGCAAATGGCAAAACATGCAAAAAGTATGAACTTTATTTTAGACTGTGTTTCTGCAGAGCATAATATTGATTCGTATTTAAATTTACTGAAAGTAGACGGAACATTGACACTTGTTGGAGCACCAATGGATCCTCTTCCTGTAACTTCTTTCAGTCTGATTTTAGGAAGAAGAAGTTTTGCAGGTTCAGCAATTGGCGGAATTGCAGAAACTCAAGAAATGCTTGACTTCTGTGCAGAACACAACATTACGGCAGACGTAGAAGTAATTGGCGTAAATGATGTAAATGACGCTTACGAGAGATTATTAAAAGGAGATATCAAATATCGTTTTGTTATCGATATGGCTTCTTTGAAATAAGATTCAAAGTGACAAAGGCTCAAAGGTACAAAGGTTCTTATATGCAGAAACCTTTGATCCTTTGTCCCTTTGATCCTTTGCACCTAATAAAAAACAACAAATGAAAACACGTAAATTAGGAAATAGCAGTTTAGAAGTCTCAGCATTAGGACTTGGCTGCATGGGAATGAGCTTTGGTTATGGACCAGCTCACGATAAAAAAGAAATGATAAGTTTGTTACGTTCGGCTTATGAAAAAGGAATTACCTTTTTTGATACAGCTGAATGTTACGGACCATTTTTAAACGAAGAATTACTGGGAGAGGCTTTAGCGCCTTTTCGTGATAAAATTGTAATTGCTACAAAATTCGGATTTTTGGAAGGTGATTCTAAAAAAGGATTAGACAGCCGTCCAGAGTGGATTAGAAAAAGCATCGAAGGTTCACTGAAAAGATTAAATACAGATGTAATCGATTTGTATTATCAGCATCGTGTAGACCCGAATGTGCCTATGGAAGACGTTGCAGGAACGGTAAAAGATTTAATTCAAGAAGGAAAAGTAAAACATTTTGGACTTTCAGAAGCGGGCGTAGAAAGCATTCGTCGTGCGCACGCAGTTCAGCCTGTCACTGCTCTTCAGAGCGAATACTCACTTTGGTGGAGAACTCCAGAAGAAGAAATTTTTCCGGTATTAGAAGAATTAGGAATTGGTTTCGTGCCTTTTAGTCCGTTAGGAAGAGGTTTTTTAACTGCTAAAATTGACGAAAATACGCAATTTGATAGCACCGATTTTAGAAACACTTTACCTCGTTTTACACCAGAAGCAAGAAAAGTAAATCAGGCGTTAGTTGATTTATTGTCTAAAATTGCCGCAGATAAAGGAGCAACAAACGCACAAGTAGCTCTTGCATGGATTTTGGCTCAAAAACCTTGGATTGCACCAATTCCAGGAACTACTAAACTACATCGTTTAGAAGAAAATCTTGGCGCTGTAGATCTAAAACTTTCAGCACAAGATTTATCAGAAATCGAAAATGCTGCTTCAAAAATTACAATTGAAGGCTCAAGATATCCAGAGCATCTGCAGAAGATAGCGGGGAAATAAGATTCTAAGGTTCTTAGATTCTAAGTTGCTAAGATTTTAATGCAAAGAAAAACTCAGAATCTTAGTAACTTAGAATCTTAGCTTCTAAAAAAAAACAACCCCTCAAGCAATTCAACTCTTGAGGGGTTTTTTAGCAAAGATTTGAGGTTCTTAGATACATTATACTTAGAATCTCAGAACCTTAGAATCTTAGCATCTTAATTATTTTACTTTTTATCTAGGTTTTGTTTTAGCATTTTAGCGTGTTGTAAATGTGCTGTTAAACCTGCAATATTGTTAGAAGCCCAAGTTCTTACTTCTTGATCGTTAGCATCTTTTGCGGCTTTTTCTAGTTTTTTGATCGCTTTTTCGTGACCGTCAATCATCATGTCGGCGAATTTTTTATCAAAATCAACACCAGATTTTTCGTTTAGTTTATTGTATTCTTCTTGACCTTCTTCAGTTAAAGAAGTTGGCAGAGTAAAGTTTTTTGCTTTTGCTAAAGCACTCACTTCAGAAGCCGATTTAGTGTGCTCATCGACAAGCATTTTACCAAATTTTTTCACTTCGGCGTTAGTACTTTTTGTTTGAGCCAGTTTACCAATTTCTATTTCAGCTAAATTAATTTCGGCTTGATCTACTAAAAATTCAGAGTCATCTTCTTTGCTGTCAATAGAATCAAATTTTGCTTCGTTTGCATCTTCAGCAACTTCTTTTGGATCTTCCTGTTTGGTTTCGTTTTTACAAGATTGAAGGAATATAATGATAAGTCCTGCTCCTAAAATGGCTTTTCCGGCTAATAATAACTTTTTCATGATTTTAATAGTTTAATGTTATAATGTAAAATTATTGAGAAGTTAAAGGAATGTCTTACAGGATTTTTAGAGATTGTTATAGGATTTGGATGTAAACAGATATTTGAGTTTGTCAATGTTTTTAAATAATCATAAGTTTGATTTTTTTAAGAAAACTATTATGGTAAGAAAAAGAAATACAGATGAATATTCAGTCAGAGTTTAGAAATACATTGTTTGTAAGAATAATAATGGGAGGTATTATTTTTGTAGTCGCATTATTTTATGTGCTATTTAATTTATTCATAAATTTTAGTAGGAATCCATTATTCATTGTTGCATGTTTCGTCCTTTTATTTATAGTTTATTGCATTCCTGATTTGTTTGAAATTTTTACGCTAACTATTAAAGATGAAGGAATTGAAACAAAAAATATAATTACAGGGAACATAAAGTTTATTCCTTATGAGGATATTACAAAAATTAAAAGAGGAAAAGTTAGATTTCGAACTAAAACGGGAGCTATATCAAATGGATATTATTATAGTACATTGATATTTAAAGATAATAAGAGTATAATAATCTCTCCAGATCATTTTAAAAATTATCATGCTTTGATGAATTATATTTATGAGAAATTTTAATTCAACAAAATCAATAACACAATTTAGTTTAGTCCCGACTCCAAAAGAGTTGGGATTTTTTTTTCGCACGTAATATTTTCCATTTTACAAAAAACACAAATTTACATTTCCACTTTCAAAATTCCCATCCCAAAAATTTGAAAATTCTGATCAAAATTCTATAACAAAACCACTTAACATTTTCAGGAACTTTGACTTATCAGATTTTTTAGAATTTAATCGAAATAAAAAATAGAAATCATGCCAAATCCAAGAATAAAAAATGAAGAGCAGTATGAAGCATTGGTAAAAAAAGGATACAGCAAAGAAAAATCGGCGCGTATTGCCAACACGCCAGATGCAGGAAAGAAGGGCGGAAAAGCAAAGCCTTATGACGAATGGACGAAAGAAGAACTTCTAAAACAAGCCAGTAAAGTAGGAATAAAAGGAAGATCTTATATGAATAAAAAGAAACTAATTGATTCTTTAAGAAATAATTAAAATTTAAAATAGAATGTTTTTGTGATAAAAATTTAAATACCATGAACGCGGCGAGAAAAGAAAATTTAATGAATCAGCTGATTAAAGCGCCACATCTAGTAATCGAAAAACTGGATTTAGAATACATTAATGATAAGCAATTGACAATTGTGCGCTGTCGCGAAGGAAAGAATTTCGTTTATAAAAAGAACGGAAAAGAAGTGAAGAACAAAAACGAAATTAAACGAATTAATAGTTTGGTTCTTCCGCCTGCATGGGAAAATGTTCGCATCACAGGTGTTACAAATGGTCATTTACAGGCTGTTGGAACAGATCTAAAAAATAGAAAACAATATCGTTATCATCCAAAATGGAATTTGATTAGAAACCAAACAAAGTTTTATAAAATAGCTGAATTTGGAGCTAAACTCCCATCAATAAGAAAACAAGTCGACATTGATTTGGAAAAGAAAGAATGGTCTAAAGAAAAAGTTATCGCTTTGGTAATCCGATTGATGGAAGAGACGCATATTCGAATCGGAAATGAGAAATATGCCAAAGACAACAAATCTTACGGACTTTCGACTCTTAGAAAACGACATATTAACATCAATAAAAATTCACTCAGATTTGAATTTATTGGTAAAAAAGGAAAACTTCATACCATTACAACCCGCAATAAAAAGTTGGTAAAATTGGTAAGCCGTTGCGAAGAAATTCCAGGTTACGAAGTTTTTAAATATTACGATAAAAATGGCGAAAGAAAAGTTTTGGATAGCCATGCCGTAAACGAATATCTGCACAATATTTCGGGAGAATATTTCAGTGCGAAAGACTTTAGAACTTGGGCAGCATCAATTATTTTCTTTGAAAGTTTAATGGAAATGGGAATCACTTCAGAAGAAAAAGAAATCAAACAGAATATCATAACTGCTTTTGATTTAACAGCTGAAGC
>NZ_DHEI01000135.1:21224-33523 GCF_002399805.1 Flavobacterium sp. UBA4854 | reverse complement strand
GAAGACGGTTCTATTCAGAAATATTTCGATTTGGCAAAGAAAAGCCGAAGCACTCGAAAATATTTTACAAAATCAGAAATAGCGTTTTCTGAATTGATTCAGAATTACGAGATCAATTTAGAAACGCCTTGTTCATAAAAGAGTTACTGCATCTCTCCAAAAGCTTAAAGTTTGAAATGCAAACAAAATCATTATTAACTAAAAAACTATTATTATGTTACGTTGGACAGTCACTTTTATTATTCTAGCCATAGTGGCGGGAATATTTGGTTTCGGCGGAATTGCCGCTGGAGCTGCTAGTATAGCTAAAATTTTATTCTTTATATTTTTAGTTCTTTTCGTTATTTCTTTAATCAGCGGAAGATCAACAAGAGTATAGAAGAAATATCAGTAAATACAAACAAATCAAAACGACACATTTCACTTAGTAGATGTGTCGTTTGTGGTTTCATTAAAAAAAGCAAATCATGGGAACAAAAAGTGGTGCTTATCAGGATGTTTACATTAAAAGAGAAGATCAAATGGTAAGCTTAAAAAATGATGTGGTAGATTTTTGCGAAAAATACATAAAACCGATTCATCCTAAAGATTGGGATTGGTCGGTTCGTGATTTTGAAAATCCTAAAAATGACCCGACAATTGCAGAGGCAAGAGCTATTGCAAATGTTGTTTTTAAAGATTTAAATGATAAAAAACATACCGATGTTGATCTTTCGACAATGAATAATGTGCATGCGATAAAAGCCTATTTGGATCCGAAAAGTAAACATGAAGCTTTTAATATGGAAGAATTTGCTTTTGCCTTAAAAGTTGAATTGGAACACGGCAGAGTAAAAGATGTAAATGTGACCAATAATCATCCTTTTTTAACTGCTATGATTGCACTTGCACACATGACGGAAAGTTTGACTTATTATAAAAGACTGAAAGTGATGGAAGCAGAGGGAGAAATCTACGAAATTGTTCGAAAATTAGAAACATCGCCAGTTGGAAAAGAAAAATGGTATATAGAATTGGGCAAAGCCGAACAAGAACTTAACGAAGCCAGAGCAGGATTAGCAGAACGCTTGGCGCGTATGGACGATATTCCAGTATTGAAGATTATTGGAGATTAAGTAGTTAAATTTTATGCTCAAAAAAACCGTCTCGTTATTTACGAGACGGTTTTTTCTTTTTCGTAGAATGAGATATTAGAATTTGCGTGGATCATTTTCTGGATATTCTTCATCATCGTTGTCTTCTTGAACATCATCTTCAATATAATCATTCTCGTGTTCATCAATATCTTCTTCAACATAATCGTCTTCATTATCATCATCAAAATCTTCATCGTCAATATCTTCCAAAACGTCTTCAGTTTCGTTGAAGTCAAATTCATCTTCTTTTAAATCTGAAGGATTATCGAATTCGTCATTTTCATCTTCCAATTCAACTTCATAAATATCATCGTTATTGTCTTCAAGATCTCTGTCGGTATGAAAATCGTCATTTAAATCGTCTAAATCATCATCATTGATATAATCATCTTGATCAGGATTCGGTTTATTCGGATTATAGCCATTTCGTACCGTATAACCTCTTTCTGCAATTTCGCGGTTATCGTTATCAGGTTTTTTGATATCAGCTTTAAGATCTTCGCTCAAATTTCTGTCGCTTGAGATATGCTCATTCAAATCTCGATTAATTCTGTTTTTATTATTGATAGTGTTCATGACATCTAGTTTTTATAATTAGTACTTACAAAGCTACCATGAAGAGATGTGAATCTATTATAGAATCATGAAGTGTAATTGTATAATTAACAGGTGTTTAGAATAGAATTTTAATTTAAAATTTTATAACCTCCCTCAAAACACAGGCAGTAATTTTATAATCCTATTAATCATTAAAAATAATACCATGAAAACTACAGATAATAAAACAGCAGCTACTGCAAAAGAAACGATTCCAAGAGGAGTGACAAAGCCCAAGTCGAACGCCGCATCGGGACTTACAGAATTGTTTGAAGATGGTCTAAAAGACATTTATTGGGCAGAGAAAGCATTAACAAAAGCCTTGCCGACAATGGTTAAAAATGCTTCTTCTGTTGAATTAAAAGATGCACTTGATAATCATTTAACTGAAACGGAAGAGCAAATTACTCGTTTGGAAGAAGTATTTAAAATTGTTGCTAAAAAAGCAACAGCCAAAAAATGCGATGCGATGGAAGGTTTGATTGAAGAAGCCAAAGGAATGTTGGAAGAAACCGAAATTGGAGTAGTGCGAGATGCCGCAATTATTGCCGCGAGTCAGAAAATTGAGCATTATGAAATTGCCACTTACGGTACTTTAAGACAATTTGCAGAAACGTTAGGTCTGCCAGAAGCCGCTACTTTATTGGAGCAAACGCTTGATGAAGAAAAAGGAGCAGATAAAATGCTTACACAAGTTGCTGTAAATGCTATAAATCTCGAAGCTGCCGAAATTGAATAAAGCTTCAAAAATGAATGAAAGTGCAGTTTTCGAACTGCATTTTTTAGTTAAATAAAAATAATATATATGCCCGAAGGTCCGTCTATAGTAATCTTAAAAGAAGAAGCGAAACAGTTTACAGGACAGAAAGTGATTTCTGTGTCTGGGAATACTCATGTAGATATTTCTCGTCTAGAGAATAAAACTGTGCTTGCTTTTAAAACCTGGGGGAAACATTTTTTAATTTGTTTTGATTCTTTTACTGTAAAAATTCATCTGTTGATGTTTGGAACGTACCGAATAAACGAACGTAAGGTATCTAAACCCAGATTAAGTTTAGTCTTTGATAATGGAGAACTTAATTTTTATACCTGTTCGATTAAAATTCTAGAAGGTGACATTAATTCTCATTACGATTGGAGTGTTGATGTAATGAATGAAAATTGGAATCCGAAGAAAGCACAGATGAGTATTGAGAAAATGCCCGAAAAAATGATTTGCGATGTGATTCTGGATCAAGATATTTTTTCTGGAGTGGGCAACATTATAAAAAATGAAGTTTTATATCGCTGTTATGTTCATCCCGAATCGATTGTAGAAAAAATTCCTCCTCATGTAAAAAGTCAGATTATTGGCGAATGTTCGACTTACAGCTTCGAATTTTTGTATTGGAAGAAGAAGTTCGAACTCAAGAAACATTGGGAAGCCTATACTAAAAGCGTTTGTTTAAGATGTAATCTGCCATTTGAAAAAAAACAGACTGGAGAACGAAAACGCAGAAGTTTTTTCTGCCCTAACTGCCAACAATTATATATATGAAAAATCAAGTAAAAATAGGTTGTTCCAGCTTTTACAACAGTTTTTGGAAAACTGTTTTTTATCCTCAAAATCTTCCCTCTAAAAAATGGTTTGAATTTTATTGCCAACATTTTGATACTTATGAATTTAATGGCAGTTTTTATAAATTTCCGACCGTTCGCATTTTTCAAAATTGGCACAACAAAACGCCAGACTTTTTTATCTTTTCGATCAAAGTGCCAAAAGAAATTACTCATATCAAAAAATTGATAGACTGCGAAAGCCGTTTAAACGATTTTTATAATATTTGTAAAGAAGGAATGAACGATAAACTCGGAGCTATTTTATTTCAGTTTCCGCCGAGTTATCACTTTAGCAAAGAAAAACTAGGAGCAATACTAGGAATTTTAAACTACGATTTTAAAAATGTAGTAGAATTTCGTCATGAAAGCTGGTGGAATGATGAGGTTTGGAATGCATTTAAAGCAAATAATATTACATTCTGTAGTGTGAGCCATCCCAATCTTCCTCAGACTATTTTCAAAGATTTTCCAATGCTTTACATTCGTTTTCATGGAATTCCGAGATTGTTTCATTCTAGCTATTCTACAAAAGAATTACAGCACATAAACCATAAGATTCAATCTAAGAAAGGATTTGTCTATTTTAATAACACAGCAAGCGAAGCAGGTATTTTAAATGCTTTAGAATTGAAAAGAATGACTGTTTAATTTTATTCTAGAAATGTTGTTTAACCGCAAAGTACGCAGAGGTTTACGCAAAGTTCGCTAAGATTATTTTTCTTTTGCGTGCCTTGCGTAAACCTCTGCGTACTTTGCGGTTAAAGAGAAAACTACAATTTCAAACTTCCTTCAATTCCGTCATCCATTGTTTTTCCTGTTACTAATGCAGCAGTCATCTTAGCAATAGCAACCATTTTTCCGTTTTTGTTGTTCCAATAATAACCATCTTCAGGAATAAATTTTATAACACTCAAATTCGGATCGTCTACACCGCCTGGCATCCAGATTTTTACTGCAGGATTCCATAATTCCTCAATAGTTTCTCGGTCGTACGAAATACTGGCTGTTCCATGAAGCGTTAAAAACTTGTCGTGAGGTTCTGCAAAGAAAATTTCGACCATCGGATTTAAAGTAATTTCGGCATTCTGACCGCTGTTTCTGTCAGATAAGAACCATAGCTGTCCCAAGTCGTCAATTTTCTGAACAGACATTGGTCGAGATTGAATTCTGTATTCGTTATATGTGCAAAACATGCACGTTTTTATATGTGCAGCAAGATCTTTTATTTTATCTACTGCAAATTCATCTGTAAGGTCTTTATGATCGCCCATAACATTATATTTTTAAGTTAGATTTTACAATTAATTGCTTGACAAATAATATTTTATTTGTACTTAAAAAAGCTAAAAGTAAAGTTGGTTCTTTTTACCCTTTTTTAGCTTATATAATTAAACTTAGAAATTATGAGATTTCAATTTGCTGTTTTTTGTAAGAAATTAGTTCAAAATCTGTTTGTTACATAAAATTACATTATATTTGAGATTTAAATTTCTAAGCCAAAAGACACAATGACAGATTTTACTATATTCTATACCGATGACGACGAAGATGATTTGTGTATTTTTGCTGATGCAGTAGAATCTATCCCCCAGAATATTAAACTTCAAACTTACTCTGGAGGACAACATTTCTTAAACGCTATTTCTGATCTGCCAGTGACGCCATACGTAGTCTTCTTGGATTTAAATATGCCTGGAAAAAACGGATTTGATGTTTTAGAAGAACTTCGAAAATCAGATTGTAAAAAAGATGTTCCAGTTGTAATTTATTCTACTTCAAGCGAACCTGGTATTATTGAAAAATGCCGTAATCTTGGCGCAAACTGCTTTATTACAAAGCCAGTTTTAATGAACGACATTATAAAATCTATAGAACATGCGATGCAGATTGATTGGAAAAAATTTATTCCAACTCAATCTAATTTTGTGTTTAAATATTAATTTCAGATAAATCTGGAAAGTAAATATTAAAAGTAGAACCTTTATCTTTTTCGCTCGAAACTGTGATGAAGCCTTTGTGGTTTTCGACGATTTTTTTCACGATGGCAAGACCAATTCCAGTTCCTTTATATTCGCTTTCAGTATTTAAGCGCTGAAAAACCTCAAATATTTTTTCTTTATAAATCAATTCAAAACCAATTCCGTTATCTTTCACTTGAAGATGATGGTACATTTTGTCTTTAAATTCAGCATTTGGAAGTGATTTTCCATCAACTTTTGTAACCGAAATTTTCACTTTTGGAGCTACACCAGGACGAGAAAACTTCAAGGCATTTTCTACCAAATTATGCAACAGCTGTCTAAACTGAAACTGAATAAGAGTTGCTTCTCCTAAATCATGATATTCTACAATAGCATTTTTTTCTTCAATTCGATCAGAAAAATCACTTATTACTTCTTCTGCAATTTCGTCTATTTTGACTATTGTAAAAACACGATCGGCAGAATTGGCGCGAGAATAGGTTAATAAATCCTGAATGAGATTCTGCATTTTTTTTGCCGAAAATTCAATTCTACTTAAATAAGTTTTGGCACTTGCCGAAATATTCTGCTCGTCCAAATCGGCTAATCGACTGGCAAAAGTCTGAATTTTTCTCAATGGTTCCTGCAAATCATGACTTGAGATATAAGCAAACGATTGCAGTTCGATATTCATATTAACCAAATCTCTATTTTTGAGTTCCAGTTGTGTGGTACGTTCTATAATTTGATCTTCAAGCTGATTGGTAAAGTTTTTCTGTTCTTCAATATCAGTACTGGTTCCAACCCACATTTGCACCTTTCCAGATTCGTCTAGTTGTGCAATTGCACGGCTGAGTTGCCATCTGTATTCGCCGTCATAGCGTTTAAACCGGTGAATAAATAGAAAATCATTTCCTGTTTTTACAGACTCCATCCAGAGTTTTACATTCTCTTCGCGATCGTCTGGATGTACAATTTGAAGCCAGCCATTTTTTTCAATTTCTTCCTTCGACAATCCAGAATAATTATATATTGTTTGATTAAAATAATTTAGATTTCCTAAAGTGTCGCTTGTCCAGATAAGTTGTGGCATAGAATCGGCTAGGAGTCTGAATTTTTTTTCGCTTTTCATCAAAACCTGTTGGCTTTCTCTTTCGGTGGTAAAATCCATTACAGTCCCCAGCATTTTAGATGGTTCTTTATTTTCGTCAAAAAAGATTTTTCCGTGTACTTTAATCCATGCAATCGAATTGTCTAGTTTTAAAATCCGAGCTTCATATTTATAAACTCCAGTTTTTAATGCTTCCGCGAAAGCGTCTAAAACAATATGTTCATCTTCTGGAATAATACAGCTTCGAATGTCTTGATGTACAATTTTTTTATCTTTTTCAAATCCAAAAATATCTAGAATGGTATCGCTGTAGATTAGTTCCTTGGTTTTAAGATTCAAATCCCACATGGCAATTTCTGCAATTTCAGCAGCTAAACGTGCTCTTGCTTCTGCAGTTTCAACTTTTTTTCTTGATTTTACTTTAGAAGTAACATCATTTACAGTACACATAATGCCCGAAACCTTTTCATTTTTTTCGTAGAGCGGTGTATACTCATAATCAAGGTAGAATTTTTTCAGTTTGCCTTTTATATCAACATAGGCAATCGCTTCATTTTCGCGAATTGTTTTTCCGCTTGCAAGAATATCATGCAATAATTCGGGATATTTTTGATTTTCTAACTCTGGAAAAACTTTCAATAAAGGTATTCCAATGCAATCCTTTTCTTCTTTTTGCCAAATATTATGCATCATACTTTTATTAGCCATTTCGATTGTTAAATCGTTGCCTCTAAAAATCGCCATTGCAATTGGCGAATCCATAACAATGCCACGAAAGGCTTTTTCTCTTTCGGCGAGTAAATATCTAGTTTTAACTTCTTCAGTAACTTCATAAGCGACAACAGTAACTCCAGTAATATTGTTGTCTTCTTTTACAGGATAAAAAACAAGATTAAAATAAGCTAATTCTTGTTTGTTGTAACGATTTAAGGTTACAGCAAATTCATCTGCATAATAAGGTTCTCCTGTTTCAAAAACATTTTTTAGAATAGGATATGTTGTTTCTCTGGTTTCGGGAACAGAATCAAAAATAGGTTTATTTAAAATTGCGTTTTCTTCTCTATCAATGATATGAAGATATGTTGCATTGGCCATTTCGACAATTAGATCGGCTCCTTTTAAAATACAAATTCCGAGTGGTAATTGTTTAACAGTATTTCTAAAACGTCTTTCGCTTTCTTCGAGTTTTTTGCGAGTAATGACTTGTTTAGTCGTTTCATTGCAAATAACCAAAACGCCATTTGTTTTTCCGTTTTCGTCGTTTACAGGACTGTAACTAAAGGTCCAGTAAACGTCTTCCATTTTGCCATTTCTATAAATTGGCAGTAATTGGTCTTCGTGCCAAGTGGCTTCACCTTTTTGTAGCACCTGATCGATTAAAGGTTTTATAAAATCCCAGATTTCAGACCAGTAATCAACGCCTTTTTCTCCGAGAATAGAAGGATGTTTACCATTATTTCCTAAACTTGGTCGATAAGCATCATTATAAAAGCAAATATGATCTGGTCCCCAAAATAAAAACATGGGAAATTTAGAGTTTAGAAGAATTCCTAAAGTAGTGCGAAGACTTTGAGGCCAAGATCCTACTGGTCCAACAGCTGTATTGCTCCAATCTTTATTACGGGTAAGTTTACCCATTTCTCCTCCATTTGCTAAAAAATCATAGTTGTTATTATTCATTAAAAATTTGTTTTATTGTCTTGCCAATGAGCTCATTTTCATAGGCGCATAATGTTGTATTTTTTGTTTTTTAATTAAGCTTTATTAAAATTAGTAAAAAATAAATATTCGTAGAAATGCGATTTTTGAATGAGGCAAGATTAAAATCGTTAGAGTTAATTTTATCTCTTTTCTATGCGGAAATTTGAATAACAGTTAAAAATAAAAAGTAATGAAAAGGGAAGATTCAAAACACGAAACCGATAATATAAAGAGATATCAAGATGAAGGTTACACGGTAAATTATTTATTTGAAAGTGATCGTTTGATAGATTCAGAAAGTAAAGTTGCTTATAAACCAGAAGATGTTTTTATTGTGGCGCATCATCGTTATGAAGGTATGAGTGATCCCGATGACATGTCTATTTTATATGTAATAGAAACAAAAGATGGCGGAAAAGGAACTCATTTGCTAGGATATGGTCCAATGGCAGATTTGGAAGAAGCCGAATTTTTTAAAGACATTCCGAAAGCCAATTATTCCAAAAATTCAGACATAAACGAATTAACATAAAAGAATAAAAATAGATTAGTATTTTTATTTTGCTGATGAGCAGTTGTTTCAAATTTATTTGAGGCAGCTGCTTTTTTTTTTTAAAAGTTTCTAAGTTACTGAGGTTCTAAGCTTCTAAGTTTTTTCCTTACTGTTTATGAAAAGTGGGAAAGATAGAAGCTTAGTTTTTTAGGTTGCTTTTTTTTAAGCTTCTAAGCTACTGAGATTCTAAGATGCTAAGTTTTTTTGCTCTTTATTTTTTGAAGTATGAGAACCTTAGAATCTTAGCATCTTAGAATCTCAGAACCTTAAAATAATAATTATGAAATATCTCCCCAAAATTGTATAAGGAATTGATTGGCAATATAAACGAAATTTGAATTATAGAAATTAAGTTAAAAACCAAGGTTAGTTTTTGTACGTAAATAGTTACTAACCACTTTACTAAAACAAAACCGTATTATGAAAAAACTTTACTTAAATACAGGAAGCTTTGATGCTGTTTTTAATAATTTGAAAGAGAGTTTTGGCGGAAGCTTAAAAGTCAATGCTAATGAATATAGATTAACAATTAAATCAAAATGGGCAAGAGGGAGTATTTCTGGAGTTCGTTTTGAAAAAGAAATGACTTACCTCAGTTTTGATTTAACTTTCAATCAAGAAATTAGTTTAAGCATCGAATCTAATCCGTTTTCGCCTGTGTTTTTTGCTTATTGCGAGAAAGGAAATGTTTTGCATAGTTTTGGTGCCGATGGAGCTACTAATTGTCTTAAAAAGCAACAATCGGGTATTATGAGTAATTCTTCTACGATTAATAGTGTATTGTATTTTCAAAGCCATCAGCAGATTCAATTTTCAATAATTGGAATGCCAACAACAATCGAAAATAAAGAAACTGAATTTGTTTCTCAAGTGAAAAAAATATTTACGAGCAATTCTGGAAATTATATTTATATAGGCGACGAAAATCATAAAATTGGAGAGAAATTTCAGGAACTTAAAAGAATCCCAAATAGAGGAGCAGTTCGTTATTTATTAATGAAAAGTATTCTCAGAGAAGTTTTAGAACTAGAGATAGCGCAACATAGTTATAATTATTTTACTCCGTTTGAACCTATTTTGAACTTTGCAGTAAAACAAATAAGTGAGATTAAAAAACTATCTCATATGAAACTAACCGCAATTACAGCGCCAGTACAGTTTTTAAAACGAAACTTACAACCTCGAAAATACCAATTGGAATTAAAGCCATTTGACCAAAAATTAGCTAGCTAGTAAGCATACCATATCTTTATCTACAAAAAAAACAGCTTTGATCGGGCTGTTTTTTTTATTCTTTTTCATAGTAAATAATGAAATAAACCATAATAAGATTTAGAACAAAAGAAATACTATTGGTTAGAATAATGGGAAAGTCTTTTTTTAGAATTCCATATAGAATCCACATCGCAATTCCGAACGTTAAAATGCAGAACATTCGAAGCGAAATTTCTTTTACTTTCTTTGTTTTCCAAATCTTTATAATTTGCGGAATCGTGGATAATGTAATGCACGCTCCAGCAAAAAGTCCGATGATATCTATATAATTCATTTTTTATTTTTTAAGGTTCTGAGCTTCTGAGATGATAAAATTCTAAGATATTCGTTGGCTTTGTCATCAGACTCATTGTATAGATTACAAAAAGAAAAACTTACAATCTTAGCATCTCAGAATCTTAGTGTCTTAGAAACTTTCCTATCCCACCAATTCTCCGCCATTCACATGAATGAACTGCCCAGTAATATAACTGCTATCTTGAGAAGCCAGAAAAACATAAGCAGGCGCAACTTCAGATGGCTGTCCGGCTCGTTCCATCGGATTATCTTTTCCAAATTCAGATAAATTATCAAAACTTGCTACGATTAATGGAGTCCAAATTGGGCCAGGAGCAACACCATTTACACGAATTTTTTTCTTAGCGAGCATACTCGAAAGCGAACGAGTAAAACTCACAATTGCACCCTTTGTACTGGCATAATCGGCTAAATGTTCGCTTCCGCGAAAAGCAGTTACAGAAGTCGTATTGATAATAACATCGCCTTCTTTTAAAAAAAGAAGAGCAGCTTTAGTAATATAAAAAAAAGGATAAATATTAGTTTCAAAAGTCTTGTGAAGCTGAGCATTTGTAATCTTTTCGAATTCATTTTGCGGAAAATGTACCGCTGCGTTATTTACCAGAATATTGATATTTTTAAAAGTGGTGTGGCATTTTTTTATGGCAGCACGGCAAAATTTTTCATCTTTCAAATCGCCACTAATTAAGAGACACTCTCGGCCTTCTTTTTCAACCATCGCTTTTGTTTCTAGAGCATCTTTATCTTCATTTAAGTAGACAATTGCGACATTTGCGCCTTCTCGTGCAAAATGAACCGCAACACTTCGGCCAATGCCGCTGTCGCCTCCAGTAATAAAAGCAGTTTTTCCAAGTAATTTTCCGCTTCCAACATAATTCTCTCTTATAATTTCTGGCTCAGGTGTCATCAAGTATTCATTACCAGGAAGATTTTGTTTTTGTTCGGGAAATGTCTGTTTCTTTTTCATGATTTCTCTGTTTTTAAGCTTTTATTTGCTTTTTAAAATTAGTTCTTAACTAAAATTTTGCTTGTCTTAAAAGAAATTTTGTTTGCTCCAATCAAAATAAAAAGGCAATCCTGTATGAAAATACATTCATTTCGTAAAAATGTTAAAGAATAAGAAATTTCTAATAAGTTAAGAATCATATAGAATCTCCAAACTGATTAGAAAAGATGGGAATTTTGTAACTATTTACGGTTTAAATAAAAAACCTCCCCGTTATTTTTTTTATACATTTGAGAATTTCTGCACCATTTTTAAGAGGTGCACTTTGCAATTCATTAAAAAAATAAGAAAATATTTATATTTATTTTAAATTCAATTATTTTGATTTACAACCGATTTAGCTTTCCGACATGGTATTAATTGTAGACGATATAAGGGCCAATATTATTGCCCTGAAGAAAACATTAGAACTGCATAATATCGATGTTGATAGTGCCGAATCTGGTGAAGAAGCGCTCAAAAAAATCCTTAAAACAGATTACTGTCTTATTATTATGGATGTTCAAATGCCTGGACTTGATGGCTTTGAGGTAGTAAAAATTCTTTCTGGAAATAAACGCACAAAAGATATACCTGTTATTTTTCTTTCTGCACTTAACACAGAGAAAAAATACATTTTTAAAGGTTATGAAACTGGTGCTGTTGAATATATTACCAAACCAGTAGATAGCGATTTACTGATACTGAAAGTAAAAACCTTCATTAAAATCTACGAACAGCAGAACGAACTTAAAGCGATGAAAGACCTGCTTTCTAAAGAAATCAAAATTAGAAAAGAAGCGCAGGACAATCTCGAAATCAAAATTGCAGAAAGAACAAAAGAATTGGTTCAGAAAAATGAAGAACTAGAGCTTCGAAATCACGAATTGCAACAGTTTTCTTGGGTAGTATCGCACGATTTAAACGAACCCATTAGAAAGATTCAAATCTTCATAAAAATAATAAAAGACCTTTATTTAAAAGCAGACGACAAAGCTATCGATTATGTCGATCGGACAATAAAATCGGCAGAAAGGATGCAGACTTTAATTACCGATCTTTTAGCTTATTCTAGACTTTCGGC
>NZ_DHEI01000135.1:18396-21078 GCF_002399805.1 Flavobacterium sp. UBA4854 | reverse complement strand
GATTATTTAATTGAACGCAAAAATGCTACAATTAAAACCAACGAACTCCCAACAGTAGATAGCATTCCGAGTCAGATGCGTCAGGTTTTTCAAAATCTGATAGGAAATGCTTTGAAATTTTCTGGAAGTGAAGATAAACCCGTAATCGAGATCACTTCTGAAACCATTTTAGAAAAATCAATAGATAGTCCGACTTCACCAGATGGCAAATTCTGCAGAATTATGGTAAAAGATAACGGAATTGGTTTTGACGAAATTTATCTTGACCGTATTTTTATTATCTTTCAAAGCTTGAATGACCGCCAAAGTTACGAAGGAACAGGAATTGGACTCGCGATTGCAAAAAAAATAATAGAAAAACACAACGGATTAATCACTGCGAAAAGCAAATTAGGTGAGGGAGCAAGCTTTATTATTGTGCTTCCTTTAAAATACGAATTAAAATAATTAGACATATATGAACGGTAATTTTAAAAGGAATTTATTAATTAGTTCGCTAGTTTCATTGCTTGTACTTACCATTAGCTCGGTTGCTTCGTTTATAAGTATTAAAAGTCTTTTAAATAGCAATTTTTGGGTCAATCATACTCAGGATGTAATTTACAACCTAAATGAAGGTTCCTCAATTCTTACCGAAGCTCAAACAAGCATGAGAGGATATTTGCTTACAGGAGACGAGCAATTTGTTGGCCGTTTTAATGATTCTGAAGCCAAAGCAAATGCTTATTTTGAAAAATTGGATGGTTTAACAGCTGATAATCCTTCGCAAACTAAATTACTAGAGGAATTGCGTGACAAACGTTCAGCTTTCTTTAAATATCTAAACAATCAGATTGTAAAAAAGAGATTAAGCAAGCAAATACTGATTTTTGATTTGAATGAGGGCCGCAATATGATGAACGAAATGCGTGCAATCATTAAAAAGGTCGAAAATACAGAGCAAAAGCTTTTAGAAGAACGCAACTCAAATTCAGAACGTTATGGCAGATATAGTTTGGCTTTAATTGCGATTGCTTTCTTTATTGCTTTTCTAATTTCTATAGTTTTCTTGATTAGAATTCTGAAAGATTACAATGAAAGAACTTTATTGCAGCAAGAATTAATAAAAAAGGATAAAGAAACAGCTGATAGATTGCAAGTAATTGGCGGTATTGCAACACAAATTTCTAAAGGAAATTACGATGTTCAAATCGATGATCGAAAAGCGGATACTTTAGGTGCGCTTGGAGCGTCAATTCATGAAATGAAAGATTCGTTAAAAAATTCTTTTGACTTATTATCTCAAAAAGAATGGCTTCAGTCTGGTGTTGCTACTTTAAATGATAAAATGTTGGGCGAAAAAACGATCCAGAAGTTATCTAAAGATGTAATCGAATTTTTGTGCCAATATACCAACAGCAGCGCTGGAGTTTTGTATGTTTTGGATGGAGAAGAAATGACAATTTCTGGCGGGTACAGTTATATTCCGAGTAAAAATAGAGAAAAAATTAAGAAAGGTGAAGGCTTAATCGGACAAGCAATTGTTTCGGGTAAAATGCTGGAATTGAAAACACTTTCGCCAGATGATATTCAAATTAATTATGCTTTAGGAGAAATAAAACCAACTCATATTGTAGCACTTCCGCTTATGGATTTCAAAGTAGAAGGAGCAGTAGAATTGGCAAGTATTTATGGTTTTTCTGTACTGCAATTGGAATTTTTAAACATGGTAGCCAATAATATTGGAATTGCACTGAAAGCGACTCAAAACCGTAAACGTGTTTTAGAATTGTTGGAAGAAACCAAATCGCAAGCAGAAGAATTACAAATTCAGCACAGTGAATTGGAAGCTATAAATGCAGAATTGGAAGCACAAACTGAAAAACTGCAAGCATCAGAAGAAGAACTTCGCGTACAGCAGGAAGAATTGGAGCAAACAAATGAAGAACTATCGGAAAGAAGTGTTTTATTAGAAGAAAAAAATACAGAAATTCAGAAGAAATCGGAGGCTTTAGAATTGACAACTCGCTACAAATCAGAGTTTTTAGCTAATATGTCGCATGAGTTGAGAACGCCTTTGAACTCGATTTTATTATTGAGCCGTTTGCTTTCTGAAAATAACAATAGAACAATGAACAATGAAGAAATTGAATTTGCAAAAGTAATTCAGAGTTCAGGAAACAGTTTATTAGGATTAATCGATGAAATTCTAGATTTATCTAAAATTGAAGCTGGTAAAATGGATCTAGAGTTCTTAGATGTTTCGACAAAAGAGATTACAGACACGCTTTATAATTTGTTTTATCTGGTAGCAAAAGAGAAAAATATCAACTTTGAGATTATTGCCAAAGATGCACCAATTGTTATCAAAACAGATAAAATGCGTTTGGAGCAAATTCTAAAAAACTTGATTTCAAATGCGATTAAATTTACAGAAAAAGGAACTGTTTCTCTTGAAATTAAGGTTGATACAGACGACGATAAAATAATCTGCTTTATTGTAAAAGATACAGGAATTGGAATTCCGTTAGAAAAACAGCCATTAATTTTTGAAGCTTTCCAGCAAGCTGATGGTTCTACAAAACGCAAATACGGAGGAACAGGTTTAGGATTGTCAATTAGCCGTGAACTAGCTAAATTATTGAGAGGAGAAATCATATTGCACAGCAAAGTAAACGAAGGAAGTACGTTTACGTTATGTCT
>NZ_DHEI01000135.1:15240-18239 GCF_002399805.1 Flavobacterium sp. UBA4854 | reverse complement strand
GAGGCAGAAGAAATTGAAGTTCAATCTGAAAATGAAGAACAAAAACCAAGATACATTAGCGATGTTGTGCCAGCAGAAATTGAAGACGACAGAAATTCTATTGTAGAAGGCGACAAAGTAATTTTGATTGTAGAAGATGATATTAATTTTGCTAAATCATTATTAGCTTTTACACAGAAAAAAGGTTACAAAGGCGTTGTTGCTGTAAGAGGAGATTATGCTTTAAATTTTGCCTTAATCTATAAACCAATTGGTATTTTATTAGATATCGAATTGCCAATTAAAAGCGGTTGGGAAGTTTTGGAAGAATTGAAGAATAATTCGCACACTAAACATATTTCGGTGCACATTATGTCATCGCATAAATTGAAACAAGAAAGCTTGCTAAAAGGAGCTGTAGATTTCTTAGATAAACCAGTTGCATTTGACAAGATTCCGGAAGTTTTTATGCGAATTGAGCATATCATCAATAAAGAATCTCAGAAGGTTTTAATTATTGAAGATAATCCGAAACACGCAAAAGCTTTGGCTTATTTCTTAGAAACGTATAATATCAATTCGGAAATTAAGAGTGAAGTTTCGGCAGGTTTATCGGCTTTAGGAAAAGAAGAGGTAGATTGCGTAATTCTGGATATGGGAATTCCAGATAAACAAGCCTACGAAATTCTAGATGGAGTTAAGAAAAGCCCAGGATTAGAAAATCTTCCTGTAATTGTCTTTACAGGAAAAAGTTTGTCTATAAAGGAAGAACTGAAAATTAGAAAATATGCCGATTCTATCATTGTAAAAACGGCTCATTCATACCAAAGAATGCTAGATGAGGTTTCGCTTTTCCTTCACTTAGTAGAAGAAAAGAAAGAAGGTACAGCAAAGGAAAACCACAAAAAGCTGAATTCGCTAAATAATATTTTGTTTGAGAAAAAAGTATTAATTGTAGACGATGATGTGCGAAATATATATTCGCTTTCAAAAGCTTTAGAAGCTTTCAAAATGAATGTAATTACAGCTTTTGACGGAAAAGAGGCTATTAAAATTTTAGATGAAAACCCAGATACAGATGTGGTGTTGCTAGATATGATGATGCCTAATATGGATGGCTACGAAACAGCAGAAAAGATAAGAAGTAATCCGAAATTTCTTAACTTAGCTGTAATAGCTGTAACGGCAAAAGCAATGACTGGAGACAGAGAAAAATGTATTAAAGCTGGAGCTTCAGATTATATTACAAAACCTGTCGATGTAGACCAGCTTTTATCGTTATTGCGAGTGTGGCTTTATGATAAAATCTAATCTTTAAAATGCTGTAAATGGGAAAGAAACGTGTTTTGATCGTAGATGATGATTCGAGGAATATTTTTGCTTTGGTAAACACTTTAAAAGCAAAATCGTATGATTGTTTATCTTGCTTAAGCGCCGAAGAGGCTCTAAAAATACTAAAAGAAGACTCGTCTATAGATGCAGTTTTAATAGATATGATGATGCCAGAAATGGATGGTTATGAGGCAATTCCGCTTATAAAAGAAATTCCGTCGCAAGAATCTACCTTAGTAATTGCCGTTACAGCACAGGCAATGGCAGGAGACAGAGAAAAATGTTTACAAGCTGGAGCAGACGCCTACATCTCTAAACCAGTAGATGTTGATAAATTACTTCAGATTTTGGAAGAAATCTAAATGAATTATGATTGAAGATATTGAGTTAGAAACTCTTATAAATGATGTTTACGAATATTATGGTTTTGATTTTGGAAGCTATTCGAGAGCTTCACTTAAACGACGAGTAAGCCGGGTTTTTTATTTAGATGGATTTAAACATTTTCATGAGTTTTTATCTAAAGTCCGTACCGATCCAGAATATTACAAAAGAATGATAGACGAAATCACGGTTAATGTAACCGAGATGTTTCGTGATCCATCATTTTATCTAACATTAAGAAAAGAAGTCCTCCCGCTTTTAGGAACCAAACCTTTTATCCGTATTTGGCATGCAGGCTGTTCTACGGGAGAGGAAGTATATTCTATGGCAATTATGTTGAAAGAAGAAGGTTTGCTTCATAAATCAATATTATATGCTACAGATATAAACGCATCTGTGCTAGAAACAGCCAAAAGTGGTATTTTTCCGTTACGAATGATAAAAGATTATGCAGACAATTATCGTGATGCAGGCGGACAACAGGATTTTTCAGATTATTACATTGCCAATTATGGTTTTGCAAAGTTTAACGAAAATCTTTCTGAGAAAATGGTTTTTTCACAGCATAACTTAGTTTCAGACAATTCGTTTAATGAGTTTGACCTTATTTTATGCCGCAACGTTTTAATTTATTTTGATAATAATCTGCAGAAAAGAGTTGTAAATCTATTTGATGATAGCTTGGCTGTTCTAGGATTTTTGGCACTCGGAACAAAAGAAACGATAAAATATTCTATATCTCAAACCAAATATAAACAATTTGCTAAAGAGAAAATATGGAGAAAAGTAAGAGAATAACAAATTGTAAAGTAATTATAATTGGAGGTTCGGCAGGAAGCTTACAGGCATTATTGCAAATTTTGCCTTTTATAAAAAAACCTGTTTCTTTTGCCATTGTAATAGTGGTTCATAGAAAAACTTCAGATGAACAAACCTTAGAAGATTTAATTGCCTTAAAATCGCAAATGATAGTAAAAGAAGTAGAAGACAAGGTAAAACTAGAATCAGGATTTATCTATATCGCACCGTCCAATTATCATTTATTATTTGAAAGAAACGAAACACTGTCTTTAGACACTTCAGAAAAAATAAACTACAGCAGACCAAGTATTGACGTCTCATTTGAGTCTGCTGCAGAAATATATGGCAATCATTTGATCGGAATTTTACTTTCGGGTTCCAATTCTGATGGAACAATCGGATTGAGGGCTATTCAGGCATTTGGCGGAATAAGCGTTGTCCAGAATCCGCTTTCTGCAGACATGCCTTTTATGCCCAATAATGCCATTTTGCATACGGTACCT
>NZ_DHEI01000135.1:14292-14973 GCF_002399805.1 Flavobacterium sp. UBA4854 | reverse complement strand
AGTCCTGCTGTAACATACAAAGATCTGTTATATTGATTGTTTGGTCCATCTCCTTTCATTACAGTAACAAGCCCGTAATAATATTGAACTGTTAGATTTAAGCCATGTCCAACATTCAAATGATAACCGGCGCCAAATGCAAGTCCAGCATCAATAACATGAATTTGATCACGAATGTTCTTTTTGTAGACCACATCGTCGTTGTTGATTTCGTTTTTAAACTCATCAAATGCTTTGGCTAATAATCCAAATTGCGGACCTGCTTTAAGGTAGATATTATTCTTAAATTGATATTTAATCAATATAGGAACATTAAAATAACGTATTTCGCGATTAACGTGTCCACCTGCAAAAGTATTGTCCAAATTTTCATCGTTTAAAGAATATACTGGAATATCTTTGGCTCCCATGGGCGATTTTACAATTACTCCCGTATTGATCATCCACGCCGGATTTTTTCTAGATCTCAAATCAAAATAAAAACCAAGATTGAAACCTGGATTTAAGGCGGAAGATCCCATATTTGAAATGGTAGAAAAATTAGCACCCCCTTCAAGACCAAACTCTAAAAACTGCGAATTGAGTTTATCTCCAAATATTAAGGAAATCAAGACTTGGGATTGTGCTGTGGTAATACAAAAAAAAGTGATAAAGATTAGAAAACCTTTTTTCATATGATTT
>NZ_DHEI01000135.1:6855-14107 GCF_002399805.1 Flavobacterium sp. UBA4854 | reverse complement strand
CGAAACATAATATGTTTGCTGAATTGATACTGCGATCCGACAATAAAGTTCCACATGTCTTTTGGTCTCTTTTGAAGAGAATATTGAACAGATGAATCTGAGGCCGTGCTCAATGCTCCGTCTAGAGTTGCTAAGAATGTCCCTGCTCTTTCTAAAGCTCTGTCGGCAGTATTATGTTTGGCAATATTAACCGGATTTTTTTGCTCAGCAGGAGTCAAGCCATCCCACCAATTGTCTACTTTTGTCTGATTGTCTGATATTTTTTGGAGTCCGCTGTCCACTTTAGCCTGAGCACTGCTTAAATCAATAAAATCAGATAAAGGCAAATCTCCATTAGTATCTCCAGAAATATGAACTCTAAAAGCTCCAACCCAAACCGCTATATTGGTGTCTGGTTTATTGAATTTAAATGTTTTTCCTAATCTAGGTCCAAAAATATATGAAAACGCAGGCTTATCAAGCGAACTGATATCAGTCCAAGCCATATTCATATCCAGAGCCAGCCATCCACCGCCAATACCAATTGTTGGTGTCATACCTAAACCAAAAGTAGTAGCATCAAAATTGGCTTTGGTACTAAAATTGGCAACTTCAGACCAATTGTTGTCGGCATCAGGAACCCAAATGCCGGCATTAATTTTAGTTGCCGTTTTGGCCTTTCCGAAAATTCCATAAATATTTAGAAAGGGAAGCAACCATATATCGGGTCTAATAGTAAGTGCGCCAGCCTCAACCGTTGATTTATCAAATCGCACAATTTCATCTAAGTTATATTGAGGGCCGTGGTTAAAACCAATATTTAAATCATTAATAACAATTTCAGATTCTTGCCAAAAATAATTTAAAGATACTCCCGCAGAGTAGGGAAGTTTGTACCCTTTTTGGGCTACTTTTTCGCCCCAGATAGGAAGAGCGTAGGGGTATTTTTCTACTTTAAGACTGTCTTTTAAATCTTCATTTTTTTTTCCAACAATTTTGTCGGTGTAAACTTGTCCAAAAATCTGTATGCTGAAAAATAATAAAGAGGCTGATATTAGTGTCTTACATTTCATTGATTAGAGTATTAAAAATTAATTAAACTGCGAAAAATAAATTGTACTAATGTGTGTAAAGAAATCTCTGCTTATTTTTTGGGCGTATAGAAAAAAGTGTTTTTAAAGGTGAAAATGAGGGACTTAAAGAATTGTTAATTATTGTTAAAGTTAACGAAATTTTCTTACCTCCAACAAAGTTTTTAAAGAAAATAAAAAATCTATTGAAATAATTGTCAGGTCATTAACTAGTATTTTGTTTTTACTATTATCAATTTCAATTAACTGAAAAAAAAATAAAAATAAATTGTACTTTTACAGCTGTGAAATGGATAACAATCATATTATCAATTTACCTAATGGCATTATCTAATATGCCATGTGCGGATATGGAAGTAAACAGCGCCATGCATAAAACAGCTCAGTTTACTTCAGAAGATAATCATTCGCATGATAAAGCAAATGATTTATGTTCTCCATTTTGCGTTTGTAACTGTTGCGGTGCACAGGTTTTAAGTTACCATTCTGCTGTAACTTTTGAATTTCCTAAAACTTACAATCAAATTTCAATAGCTTTACCAAGTTATAATTCTGTTTTTATTTCCAATTTCTACGGAAGTATTTGGCAACCCCCTCAAATAGCATAATGATTATGCCTGTTCGATGAAAATCGAAACGGGCGAGAGAGTTGTGGATTTTCCACACGTTTACAGGCAATTTAATTGTCTAATTTCTCACGTCATTATATATTCAAATGTTAGATAAAATCATACAGTTTAGTATACGAAACAAATTCGTTATACTATTATTTACCCTTGCACTAATTGCTTGGGGAAGCTATTCGCTTAAAAAATTACCATTGGATGCATTGCCAGATGTAACCAACAATCAAGTTCAGATTATTACAACGGCGCCAACATTGGCAAGTCAGGAAGTCGAACAATTAATTACGTATCCATTAGAAAGAGCTGTAAAAACAGTTCCAGATGTGATAGAGCTTCGCAGTATTTCTCGTTTTGGATTATCAGTTGTAACCGTTGTTTTTGAGGACGATGTCGATATTTACTGGGCTCGCGAGCAAATTTTCCAGCGTCTAAAACAAGCCGAAGAAAACATTCCAGATTATGTAAATTCTCCCGAATTAGCGCCAATTTCTACAGGTTTAGGAGAGATTTATCAATACGATGTCTACGCTAAAAAAGGCTATGAAAACAAATACAGTGCTGTAGAACTGCGTACCATTCAAGATTGGATTATTATTCCGCAATTGCAAGGAATTAAAGGCGTTGCCGAAGTAAGTACTTGGGGTGGAAAACTAAAACAATTCGAAATAGCCGTAAATCCCAATATGCTCAATAGTTTGGGTGTAACGATTACCGAAATTTTTGATGCTTTAGAAAAAAACAATCAAAATACAGGCGGCGCTTATATCGAAAAAGATCAATATACTTATTTTATTCGCGGTGTCGGAATGGCAAAAGGCGTAAAAGACCTAGAAAATGTGGTTGTAAAAAACCGAAATGGTTCGCCGGTTTTGGTTCGAAATGTAGCGCAAGTTCGCGAAGGTGTTGCGTTGCGTTATGGAGCATCAACAAAAGATGGAAAAGGAGAAATCGTTTCGGGAATGGTTTTGATGTTAAAAGGAGAAAACTCTAGCGCTGTTGTAAATCGTGTTCACGAAAAAATGGAGCAAATAAACAAAAGTCTTCCCGAGGGAGTTGTTGCCGAAGCTTTTATTGATAGAGGAAAACTCGTAGATAATTCTATAAAAACCGTTGCTAAGAATTTATTAGAAGGAGCATTAATCGTGATTTTTGTTTTGATTTTATTCTTAGGAAATCTTCGTGCAGGATTAATCGTTGCTTCAGTTATTCCGTTAGCAATGTTGTTTGCTGTAATTCTCATGAATGCCTTTGGCGTAAGCGGAAATTTAATGAGTCTTGGTGCCATAGATTTCGGAATTATTGTCGACGGAGCAGTCATTATCGTCGAGGCCACGATGCATCATCTGCAGAAATTCAAAAACAAAAAAGAACTAACGCAGGAAGAAATGGACGAAGAAGTCTATAATTCGGCTTCAAAAATTAGAAATAGTGCCGCTTTTGGTGAAATTATCATTCTTATAGTTTATTTGCCAATCTTAGCTTTAATTGGAACCGAAGGAAAAATGTTTAAACCAATGGCGATGACGGTTGGTTTTGCGATTATTGGAGCTTTTATTCTTTCGTTGACTTATATTCCGATGATGAGTGCTTTGTTTCTTTCGAAAAAGACAGAACACAAAGAAAACTTCAGTGACCGAATGATTGCTTGGTTAGAAAGCCGTTATACGCCATTATTAAAAAAAGCTCTAGAATTTAAAAAAGTGGTGCTTTCTATTGCCGTTGCATTATTTGCTTTAGCGTTTATCATTTTTCAAAATATGGGAGGTGAATTTATTCCAACAATCGAAGAAGGTGATTTAGCAATCAATGCTACAATTATGACAGGAAGTTCACTCACGCAAATGGTTGAAACGACTACTAAATACGAACAGATTCTAAAAGCCAAATTTCCAGAAATCAAAACCATCGTAACCAAAATAGGAAGCGGTGAAATTCCAACTGATCCAATGCCAATTGAAAGCGGCGATTTGATTATTGTTCTAAAAGACAAAAAAGAATGGAAAGGTAAATACCGCAATTGGGAAGAATTGGCAAACGCCATGAAAAAGGAAATGGAAATTATTCCAGGAGCAAATATCGAAATCTCTCAGCCAATTCAGATGCGTTTTAACGAATTAATGACAGGAAGTCGATCTGATATTGCAATCAAGATTTTTGGTGATGATTTGGAAATTCTAGACGCCAAGGCAACAGAATTAATATCGAAAATAAAAGGAATTGAAGGAATAGGAGATTTAAAAGCCGATAAAGTTACAGGACTGCCACAAATTACAATTAAATACGATTATGATAAAATCGCTCTTTACGGATTGAATATTTCAGACATCAACCAAATCATTCGTTCGTCTTTTGCGGGAGAAGTTGCAGGAAAGATTTATGACGAAAGCAAAAGATTTGATGTTGTCGTAAGAATGGACGAAAACAATCGTGGCGATATTACCGATGTGAGCAATTTGTTTATTCCGCTTCCGAGTGGACAACAAGTTCCTTTATCACAAGTTGCTTCAGTCGAATATGAGCAAGGTCCGGTACAGGTTATCCGCGAAGACGGAAAACGAAGAATTACTGTTGGATTAAACGTTCGCGGAAGAGATATTAAAAGTGTTGTAGAAGAAATTCAAGCGAAACTAGATAAAAGTTTCAAACTTCCTGCGGGTTATTATGTGACTTACGGTGGACAGTTTGAAAATCTAATTGAAGCTTCAAAAAGACTTTCTGTCGCTTTACCCATTGCTTTGGGACTAATTTTAGTCTTGCTGTATTTCACTTTTAAAAGTGTAAAACAAGCGTTATTAATTTTTACAGCGATTCCATTATCAGCTATCGGAGGTGTTTTTGCGCTTTCACTGAGAGGAATGCCGTTTAGTATTTCGGCAGGAATTGGTTTTATTGCTTTATTTGGAATTGCAGTTTTAAACGGAATTGTACTGATTTCCTATTTCAATCAATTAAAATCTGAAGGTATTTCGGATGCATTTCAACGAATTATTATTGGCACTAAAACGCGTTTGCGTCCTGTTTTAATGACCGCAGCCGTAGCTTCATTAGGATTCATGCCAATGGCATTATCAACAAGTGGCGGAGCAGAGGTGCAAAAACCTTTGGCTACCGTAGTAATCGGTGGATTAATCTCAGCAACTTTATTAACCTTAATCGTTTTACCGATTTTGTATTTATTGTTGGAGAAGTTTAAACGTAAAGATAATTAGTAAAGAAGAAAATCTGATAATTAGATAATTTATTACTGCATGCAGAAAATAATTTCTCTCGCAGATTTCAGAGATCTGGCAGATTAATTTTTAAAAAAAAATCTGCTCAATCTGCTCAATCTGCGGGAGATAAAAAATAAAAAAATGATTTTTCACGCAGATCCAGCAGATTTTAGCAGATTAATTTTTGATTATTTAAATAGTAACCTGCAGTTATCTGCTTAAATCTTTTAAAATCTGCGTGAAACAAAAATGATAAAAATGAAAAATTCAATATATAAAAATCAATTGAAAAAGTTTTGCTCCCAATGGCTGTCAGGATTACGGTTAAGTGCGTTTCTATTGGTAAGCACAGCAACATTTGCACAGCAATCTATAAGCCTTGAAAAAGCAATAGAATTGGCAAAATCAAACAACATCGACTTAAAAATTGCCGATAAAGAAATCGAAAAACAAACTGTTCTTAAAAAAGCAGCTTTTCAGCCAGATCCGCTTCAAGTGCAGTATCAAGGCGGTCAGTTCAATAGTGCAGATTACGATCATAACGTTTCTGTGCAACAGTTTTTTCCGTTAGGGAATATTACAAAAGCCAATAGGCAATTACAGGAAGAACTGGCAAAACTGGCCGAAAAAAGAAAAGCTTTGTCTTCGTATGAAATCGAAAAAGCGGTGACATTGGCATATTATCAATATTTATATGGCATTTCGATTCAGAAACTCAATTCAGAATTAAATGACATTTATACCAAATTTCTAAGAAATGCTGAACTGCGTTTTAAAACTGGAGAAAGTGGAAATATAGAAGTCATTAGTGCTAAAGCCAAAGTAAAAGAAATTGAAACTCAGAAAGCGCAATTAGAATATGATTTAGCAATTTATCAGAAGCAATTGCAATTTTTCATTCAGACAGATGAAAATATTGTCCCTGATCAGAATACGGCTTTGCAATACACTTTTATAGAAAACCAGCAAAACACAACAGCCGAAGCTTTAATGACCGATTTCTATCAGCAGCAAATATCAGTCTATCAAAAAGAAGCTGGAACATTTAAAGCTTTGCGTACGCCAAAAGTAGGTTTAGGCTATTTTGCTCAGACAATAAATACAGAATCTTTGTTTCAAGGTTTTACAGCAGGATTGCAAATTCCGTTGTTTGGAGGAGTTAATACAACCAAAGCAAAAGCGGCTGAAATCAGTATTTCACAGTCACAATTGGCTTTAGACAAAAACAAAATGATGCTGAATCTGCAAAGAGAAGAATTGAAAAATAACTTCGAAAAACAGCAGAAGAATTTAGCATATTTTCAAAATGAAGGGTCGCAATACGCCAATCAAATTATTGAAACTGCCCAAAAAAGTTATGCCAATGGTGACATGAGTTATTGGTCGTATATCAGTTTTTTAAATCAGGCAATTGATATTAAAAAACAATTTGCAGAGGCAACGCACAGCTATAATCAAAGTGCTATCGAACTTCAATTTCCAACTATCAAAAACAATTAATCATGAAAAATATACTTATGAATTTAACCGCAAAGAACGCTAAGATTATGCAAAGAGCACAAAGTTTAGTTTCCTTGGGTACTTTGCGCTTTGTCTTTGCGTGCTTTGCGGTTACCTTAACAGCATGCAATGAAAAAAAGGTAGAAGAAACTTCTGAAGAAGAAAAATCTACTACAGAAGTTGCTTTAACTGCTTCTCAATACAAAACAGTAGGAATTGAAACAGGAATTGTAGAAGATAGAAATCTGAATAAAATCATCAAAGCAAATGGTTATACAACTGTTCCTCCGCAAAATTCTGCTGAGGTTTCGACTTTGATTGGCGGAACGGTAAAAGACATTTTTGTTTTGGAAGGAACATTCGTAAACAAAGGAAAAGTCTTGGCAACCATTCAAAATCTAGAAGTTATAGGAATGCAGGAAGATTACCAATCGGCGGTGGCGAATGTAGAATATCTGCAGCTAGAATACAATCGTCAGAAAACGTTGAGTGACGAAAATGTGAATCCGAGAAAGACTTTTCAGGAAGTAAAAGCCAAATTAGCGGCCGAAAAAGCTCGCGCGCAGGCAGCAAAAAATAGACTTGATGCTTTGCATGTTAATATAAAAGGATCTACTCCAGTTGTACCAATTCTTTCGCCAATAAACGGTTTTGTTGGAAAAATCAATATTGCGAAAGGCGCTTTTGCAAATACAGGAGTTTCGCTTTTTGAAGTCGTTGATAACAGTCAGATGCATTTGGATTTGAATGTTTATGAGAAAGATTTAGGTTCGATTTCGATTGGTCAAGTAATTGATTTTGTGTTAACAAATCAATCCAATAAATCAATTAAAGGAAAGATTTT
>NZ_DHEI01000135.1:0-6663 GCF_002399805.1 Flavobacterium sp. UBA4854 | reverse complement strand
CCAGGAATGTACGTTTCTGCAAATATTAATATTGTGAATGCAACAGTTCCAGCATTACCAAAAGATGCCGTCGTGAGAAATGCTGATAAATACTTTGTTTTTATTCAAGAAGAAGGGCATGCAGAAGAAAAACACGATCATAAAGAAGGGGAAAAAGAAGAAGCGCATGAGGAAGAAGTTCATTTTAAAGCCGTAGAAGTAATTCCAGGAACAACCGATTTAGGTTTTACAGAAGTTAAGTTTGTAAATGATATTCCAGCCAACGCTAAGATTGTGACTAAAGGTGCATTTTATCTACTTTCGGCAATGAAGGGGGGAGGAGAGCATTCGCACTAGTTTTTTTAAAGATGCTAAGTTGCTAAGATACTAAGGGACTAAGTTTTTTTGTTGGAGTGGAATTTGCTCGGAAAGGCGCAAAGACGCAAAGTTTTTTATATAGAGAATAAACGTATTATTTGTCATTTCGACGAAGGAGAAATCTCCGTAAGTAGCTCTGTTCCTAAAATCTAATCTTTGTGGAGTTTCTCGCGGAGATTTCTCCTTCGTCGAAATGACATAAAATGAGAAAAAACTTTGCGTCTTTGCGTCTTTGCGAGATTAATTCGCCATAGTTAAATAAAAACTTAGCGCCTCTGCGGCAATAAACTTTAATACAAAATGCTTAAATTTAGGACATAATTTAAACAAAGTTTTGTGAACATAAAACTTGTCCCGATAGCTATCGGGATTAAATCTGAAATTCAAAAAATGATACATCAAGATAAAGAAGTAAAAAGTACAAAAAATAAAGCCAAACCTTCCTGCTGCTGTTCTCATGACGAACCTGTTCACTCTGAAAATGACGGACATGATCACGGAGGACACGACCACGAACACAATGTAGAGGGAGGTCTTTTTAAATTGTTTCTGCCCTCCATAATATCTTTTGTTTTACTGATTATAGGAATTGCTTTTGACAACTATTTTAAGCAAGAATGGTTTGCAGGATATGTTAGAATTGTATGGTATGCAATTGCCTATCTTCCTGTTGGAATTCCTGTTTTGCGAGAAGCTTACGAAAGTATTTTAAAAGGAGACGTTTTTTCGGAGTTTTTTCTAATGTGCATTGCTACAATTGGCGCATTTGCAATTGGCGAATATCCCGAAGGTGTTGCAGTGATGCTGTTTTATACGATTGGAGAAACTTTTCAAGGAATGGCAGTTAAGAGAGCAAAAACAAGCATTAAAAAACTGTTAGATCAGCGTCCTGATGAGGTGCATATTTTAGAAAATAATGTTGCCGTAAAAGTCAAAGCCAAAGACGTTCAGATTGGAGCTATTATTCAGCTTAAAGCTGGAGAAAAATTAGGTTTGGATGGCGAATTGTTATCCGATTCTGCTTTTGTAAATACAGCTGCTTTAACAGGAGAAAGCAAGCCGGCTACCAAAAAGAAAGGCGATACTGTTTTGGCAGGGATGATAAACGGAAATACTATTATCGAAGTAAAAGTAACAACAGCTTATAGCGATAGTAAATTGTCTAAAATTTTGGAATTGGTTCAAAATGCCACTGCAAAAAAAGCGCCTGCGGAGTTATTTATTAGAAAGTTTGCAAAAATATATACTCCAATTGTAGTGTATTTGGCAATCGCAATTTGTTTGGTTCCGATGCTCTTTGTGTCTAATTATGTTTTTACCGATTGGTTATATAGAGCATTAGTTTTCTTAGTTATTTCTTGTCCTTGTGCTTTAGTTATCAGTATTCCGCTTGGTTATTTTGGAGGAATTGGCGCTGCAAGCAGAAACGGAATTTTGTTTAAAGGAAGTAATTTCTTAGACAGTATTTCGACGATTCAAAATGTTGTAGTTGACAAAACGGGAACGATGACAGAAGGTGTTTTTAAAGTTCAGGATGTCATTATAAAACCAGAATTTGATAAAGACGAAATTTTAAAACTGGTTAATGTTTTAGAAAATAAAAGTTCTCATCCTGTGGCAACAGCAATTCATAATCATGTTGGAACCATTGATTCTTCGGTAGAATTGAAAGATATTGAAGAAATTTCAGGACACGGATTAAAAGCTACATACAAGGAGAAAGATTTGCATGTCGGGAATTTTAAATTATTGGATAAGTTCAACATTTCGTATGATATTGATCCTTCAACAATAGTTTACACTACAATTGCAATTGCTTACGGAGGTAAATTTGCAGGTTATTTGACTATTGCCGATGAAATAAAAGAAGATGCGAAAGAAACGGTTTCTAAACTAAAAGCTTTAGGAGTAAAATTGACCATGTTAAGTGGCGATAAGTCTAATGTTGTTCAGTTTGTAGCTGATAAAGTCGGAATTAAGAATGCTTTTGGCGATTTGCTTCCAGAAGATAAAGTAAATAAAGTAAACGAAATTAAAGCTAAAAATGAAACGATTGCCTTTGTTGGCGATGGTGTTAACGATGCGCCTGTAATCGCTTTAAGTACAGTTGGAATTGCAATGGGAGGTTTAGGAAGCGATGCCACAATCGAAACTGCCGATATTGTAATTCAGGACGATAAACCGAGTAAAATTGCAATGGCTATTAACATCGGAAAACAAACTAAAAAGATTGTTTGGCAAAATATTACATTGGCTTTTGTAGTAAAAGCTTTTGTATTAATTCTTGGCGCTGGCGGACTTGCAACAATGTGGGAAGCTGTTTTTGCAGATGTTGGCGTGGCGCTTTTAGCAATTTTGAATGCGGTTAGAATTCAGAGAATGAAGTTTTAAATAATTATTTGAGTTATATATATAGAAAAGCCCAATTCATTTGTTTGAATTGGGCTTTTTATATTTAGAATTATTTCTTTAAGTGCTTTGGCTCTTGAATTTCTCCATTACCAAAAGACCAATTTTCCAGACCATTATTTTCGAGCAAAACGATTATTACATTATTGATTGTAATTTCTGTTGAGGTACTGATTTTTGTTGCTATTTGCTGATACAATTTTCTCTTTTGTTCTAAGATTCTTCCTTGTCCAGCAGTTATTTGCACATAAACGATTTCTTCAGAATGTGAAATGCCTAAATAACTTTTAGGATATTTTATCTGATGAAACTCTAATTCTTCAATAACATGAAAATAATCATCTACAGGAATATTAAATTCTTCAATCAAAGATTGATGTACCGCTTCTGAAATATTATTTTTGGTTTTTAAGGGAAAGCGTTTTTGGCAGACTGATTCTAACGAAAGGCATTTTAATTCATTTAAATTTTAAATAAAATTACGGAACTTTTAATTACTAAAAATCCAATTCAATTATATTTTCATTATTCTCCAAAGTAATTTTCACAGGATTACTTTCAGAAGGAATTTGAGTTGGATACCAATTTCTAGTGGGCTGAACGAGAATCAATAAACCTTCATGATCGCCAATTGCAGCAAATTTTTCAGTATTTGTATTTTGAGTAAAGAAATGCAATCCGTGTTCTTCAATTAATTGGTTTCCTAATTGTAATGGACTTTCCGTAACAATTCCGATTTCGCTAATGCTTAAAATAGATGCTGCGTTGAAGTCGCCAACTTGTTCGTTGTTAAGATCGTGTCTAGCAATAAATTCCAGTAAATTTCCATTGTGATCGAAGAAGTAAATAGAATGTGCATTCCAATTTTCAAAATTCGTCACTACACTTTTATCTTCCAAAACAATTAAATCAACTTTGTCTTTGCACCATAGAATGGCTTTTTCAAGCTGATTCTCGGGAATATTAAAAGCAAAATGATATATAGAATCAAAGCTAGGATCTTCAACAAATTTTAAAATGGAAGTTCCAGCCTGAAACGTGATCGATTTTTGATCATTTTCCAGAATAAAAAGGTCAAAAATATTCTGATAAAATGCTTTCGTTTTTTGAATATCGTTTGTTTTGATTTGTATTTGATCTATTCTCATCATAGTGTTTTTTTATAAAAGAAAAAGCTTCTTTTGATTGACGAACAAATTTAAGAAACGTCAATTGTATTAGACTTACAGCGCTATTTTATGCATCAATGAAAGAATAATTAATAAGTATCGATTGACGTTAAAAGGTAACTTTAAAACATCTATTAAAGCTACAAAAAGGACAAACTGTTTTTGTTACGAGATTATTAAAAAATCTTTCATATTTAATCTTTGCATTTAAATAAAAAAACAGACTGTCTCACAAGTATAACTTTTATTTGTAAGCTTCGGAAGAAGCGAAATATTTATAGCAAAGAATAAACGTTTACAATATAAAGCTCCAAAGGAGCGATAATTAAGTTGCAGAAAAAATATGTTGCTCCTCTGGAGCTTTTTTATTTGTCTTATTTTGATATACTTATGGCTTCAATTGAGTCTTTTGTATTTTCAAATTCTATTATTTTATATTTTATTAATCTTTGATAATTAAGAAGCTTTGGAGCCAATTATAAATAAAACTAAAGATCGATTCATAAAAATAGCTGAATCTGAAATAGAAAATAATCCGCTTATATCAGACATGTTTGATAAAATAAAATTATTGGATCCTTATTATAACACCGCACTTGAATTTTATTTGAACGAACTTTATTGGCTAAATTTAGATGAAGGAAATTTTGTAGTTTTTGGACATGATCTTGATGGATATTTTGTAATGGATAAAAGAGATGCGGAAATTTTACAAATAACTGAATTTGAAAACTCTTTTCGTATATGCTTTTGTAATTCTGACATCGACAAATTTATATGTTTTAATAACCTGTTTATTAACTGGGTTATGAAAAGAATATCTAACGAAATTACTAAAGATGTAATTGAAGTATATTCTGAAACACTACAAAAAGTTCTAAAAAATATTGATGACAAAGCATTTTCTGATGAAAACTATTTTTGGATTGAACCTTTATATGAGATTTCTGAGGATTTTTTTCCACTTGGAGATGCAAGAATAAAATTGATTGAAAAACTAAGAAATACACCAGATTTAAATTTCTAATTTTTTAAATCTAATTTAAATCTGGAAATAATTAAAAAAGCCCATTTTATAAAAAGAAATGGGCTTAGCAGATTTGCAAATTTTGGGGCAAATGCAAATCATCAACTAACTTATTTTGGCATTTCAGGAATAATGATTCTTCTCGTTGGCGTGCTTAAAGTCTCGATAAAAGCTAATAAATCGACAATTTCTTCTTTGCTTAGATCTAGTTTTCTTAGCATTGGATCTACTTTTGGAATGAGAGAATCTCTAGCAGTTCCTAGATATTTCTTTTGAATTGGAGAAGGATTTCCTAAATTGTATAACTCTACAACATCTAGTAAAGTTGGGAAATGCCCATGATGCATCCATGGTTTTGTGTTTGCGACTTCACGAAGTGTTGGAGTTCTAAATTTGCCGATATCTTTTACATCTTTGGTAACATTATAACGTCCAAAATCTTCATTTTTTGTTCCGAATAAAGTTTGGCCGTCGTTATGAAATTGATTATCGCTGAAATAAGGCGTATTATGGCAATTGATGCATTGTGCTTTGGTTCTAAACAAATGCATTCCTTTTACTTGTTGATCGGTATAAACATCTGATTTTCCGCTTACAAACTGATCAAATTTACTTTTGGGACTGTTAATTGATCTTTCGAAAGTGGCAATGGCATATTGAATTCGCTCTAAAGTCACTTTTTTATCGCCAAAAGCTTCTGTAAACAGCGAATTGTAGCCTTTTATTTTGGCAATTTTGTCAACTGCAATTGTCAGTTTCTCATTCATTTCTAAAGGGTCTTGAACAGGAAACTGCGCTTGATCTTCTAGACTAGAAGCTCTTCCGTCCCAAAATAAAGAAGAGGCATATGCTGAATTTAAAATCGTCATAGAGTTGCGTTTTCCCGTTTGACGGTCATGGCCAAAAGAACGCGTGAGATTATCAGTCCATCCCAATTCTGGATTGTGACAAGAAGCGCAGGCAATTTGTCCGCTTCGAGATAATCTCGGATCAAAAAACAGAATCTTTCCCAAACTTTCTTTTTCTTTTGAATACGGATTATAAGCGGGATAAGGAACTGCAGGAAGCACACCAATATCTTGAAATTTTGATTTATCGATATTTTCATGTAATGCCGCAGCAGGCCATTTTGAAGCATCTCCGCTGGAATAGCGTTTCCTTAATTCCTGAATATTGATGTAATCAGGATTTTCCAAGCTTTTATAAGCCGTTAAGCTTAGCAGGAATAAGATTGGGATGATTAGTTTTTTCAATTCTCTTTTGTTTTGTTTTTTTATTTTGTTTCAAGTTGCAAGTTTTGAGTCACAGTCAGGCAGCCTTAACTTCCGAAAACTTTGTCAAAGTTTTAAACTTTGACAAAGTTGACTATGTACAACATTCACAATTCACAATTCACAATTCACAATTCACAATTCACAATTATAAAGTAACTTCTTTAGGACAATCAATACTTAAAGCAGTTGGTTTTGGATATGTTTTACTGTTGTACATTCTGTATTGTGTAGAAACTGTCCCTCCAAACAGTTTGTCGTTTGTAAGTTTTAATTCAAATGAAATTTCATATAAACCGTTGCTAATTTCTTTGTACGTTCCTTCTCCTGAAATAGCTATTTGATACGTATTTGTGGCGCTAGATCCAATTGTAATATCTTGTGGAATTACCAAAACAGTTCCTTCGGTTTTACTATTTCCATTTGCTGG
>NZ_DHEI01000091.1:36945-38377 GCF_002399805.1 Flavobacterium sp. UBA4854 | reverse complement strand
CACACAATGACTGTAAAAGTTGGAGATACTGTTCTTTACGGTAAATATGCAGGAACAGAGTTAAAACTAGAAGGCACTGATTACCTAATCATGCGCGAGGATGATATTTTAGCGATTATCTAAAGATTGCTGTAAGCCGTAAGCTTTAAGCTATAAGCTTTCACAAAATGCCTATAGCCTACTGCCTAAAGCTTAAAGCCAACAAAAAAATGAGAGATTTTAAAAAATACGACATTTGGCAGCTTAGCCACTCTTTAACTTTAGAAATCTATAAACTAACTTCACTTTTTCCAAAAGAAGAGTTATACGGATTAACAAGTCAAATCAGAAGGGCATCTTCATCAATTCCAACCAATATTAGCGAAGGATGCGGAAGAAATAGTGACAAAGAATTTAATCAATTTCTCAACATTGCTTTGGGTTCTGCCAATGAAACAGAATATCTTTTGATTTTAGCTAAGGATCTGCAATACCTTAATAAAGAAATCGCAGAAAATCAGATAGAAAAAATCAACAGCATAAAGAGCAAAATTTATAAACTAAAACAAGTGCTTATACAGCAATAGGCTGTAAGCTTTAAGCAATACGCTTTTCAAAAAGCCTAAAGCTTACAGCCTATTGCCTAAAGCAAATAAAAGCAATAAAAAAATTATTAACAGCAGTAGAAAAAGCTTAAAGCTTAAAGCCTACTGCCTAAAGCAATTTAAAAAATGGCAAAAGATATAAAATTTGATATTGAAGCACGTGACGGATTAAAACGTGGTGTTGATGCATTAGCAAATGCTGTAAAAGTAACTCTTGGACCAAAAGGTCGTAACGTAATTATCGGGAAATCATTTGGTGGACCAACTGTTACTAAAGATGGTGTTTCTGTTGCAAAAGAAATCGAATTAAAAGACGCACTAGAAAATATGGGTGCGCAAATGGTTAAAGAAGTAGCTTCTAAAACCAATGATTTAGCTGGAGACGGAACTACAACTGCTACAGTTTTAGCTCAAGCTATCGTAAAAGAAGGTTTGAAAAACGTTGCTGCAGGTGCAAATCCAATGGACTTGAAACGTGGTATCGACAAAGCTGTTGAAACTATCGTTGCTGACCTTGCAAAGCAAGCTAAAGTTGTTGGAAGTGACTCTGACAAAATCAAACAAATCGCTTCTATCTCTGCTAATAATGACGAAGTTATTGGTGAATTAATCGCTACAGCTTTCGCTAAAGTTGGAAAAGAAGGTGTTATCACTGTTGAAGAAGCTAAAGGAACTGACACTTTCGTTGACGTTGTTGAAGGAATGCAGTTTGACAGAGGATACCTTTCTCCTTACTTCGTTACAAATCCAGAGAAAATGGAAGTTGAATTAGATTCTCCTTACATTTTATTATACGACAAAAAAGTATCTTCTTTAAAAGAATTACTTCCAGTTTTAGAGCCAGTTGC
>NZ_DHEI01000091.1:20536-36767 GCF_002399805.1 Flavobacterium sp. UBA4854 | reverse complement strand
TTAGTAGTAAACAAATTAAGAGGTGCTCTTAAAATTGCTGCTGTAAAAGCTCCAGGTTTTGGAGACAGAAGAAAAGCAATGTTAGAAGATATCGCAATCTTAACTGGTGGAACTGTAATTTCTGAAGAAAGAGGTTATACTCTAGAAAATACAACTATCGAAATGTTAGGAAACGCAAAAAGAGTTTCTATCGATAAAGATAATACAACTATCGTAAGCGGAGCTGGCGAAGCTGATATCATCAAAAATAGAGTAAACCAAATTAAAGGTCAGATGGAAACTACTACATCTGATTACGATAAAGAAAAATTACAAGAGCGTCTAGCTAAATTAGCTGGAGGTGTTGCTGTTCTTTATGTTGGTGCTGCTTCTGAAGTTGAAATGAAAGAGAAAAAAGACAGAGTTGATGACGCTTTACACGCAACTCGTGCCGCTGTAGAAGAAGGAATCGTTGCTGGTGGTGGTGTAGCTTTATTAAGAGCTAAACTTGCTTTAGCTGACTTAAAAGCTGATAACGCTGACGAAGCAACTGGAATTCAAATTGTTTCTCGTGCTGTTGAATCTCCATTAAGAACTATCGTTGAAAACGCTGGTCTTGAAGGTTCTGTTGTTGTAGCTAAAGTTTCTGAAGGTTCAGGTGATTTTGGATACAATGCAAAAACTGACGAATATGTAGATATGCTTACTGCTGGAATTATTGATCCTAAAAAAGTAACTCGTGTAGCTCTTGAAAACGCTGCATCTGTTTCTGGAATGATCTTGACTACAGAATGTGCATTAATTGATATTAAAGAAGAAAATGCCGGAGGCGGAATGCCAATGGGAGGCGGAATGCCAGGAATGATGTAATTCATTCTCTTCTTAAAAATTAAAAGCGCTGGATTTTTATCTGGCGCTTTTTTTGTTTGCCACTAATTGCACTAATTTTCATGAATTATTTTGCTTGTAAAAAGTTACCACAGATTACACAGATTAAAAGGATTTCTTTATTGGATACACTAAAAAATTTTCAGCAGATTCTACAGATTCAGGCAGATTAATTTAATTTTTACAATCTATGATCTGCATAAAATAAAAATCCTTTAAATCTGTGTAATCTGTGGCTGAAAAGAAAAATAATTCGTGGAAATTAGTGCAATTAGTGGCAACCATTTTTTATTTAACATTCTCTTTTTCTTTAAAAAATCTGTTATCTCTACCTTTGCAATTCTATTAAAATTGCACAATGAGAAAATTCACAACTCACTTTTTATCTTTTACATTTTTACTTCTTACTGCTTTTTTACAAGCCCAAAATAGCAAAAACAATTACGTAGTTTTAGTTTCTATGGATGGCTTTCGATGGGATTATGGCAAAATGTATAATCTCCCAAATCTGAAGCAAATTGAACGAGAAGGCGTTCATGCCAAATCAATGAAACCTTCTTACCCGAGTAAAACCTTCCCAAACCATTATTCAATCGTTACTGGGCTTTATCCAGATCATCACGGAATTATAAATAACGTTTTTTATGATGCTTCTTTAAACCAATCTTTCTCATTATCAAGCAACGCAAAAAATGATTCTCGTTTTTATGGCGGAAATCCTATTTGGAATTTAGCGGAACAGCAAGGTGTAAAAACAGCTTCTTTCTTTTGGCCAGGTTCTGATATTGACAAAAGAAATCCAAGTTATTTCAAAAATTATGATGGTAAAGTTCCGTACGGAGCTAGAATCGATACGGTTATGAAATGGTTGCAGCTTCCGGAAAAACAGCGTCCGCATTTGGTCACTTTATATTTTGACGAACCAGATCATACGGGTCATAATTTTGGTCCGCATTCGCCAAAAACTGAAAAAACAGTGATTAAAATGGATTCAATTATGGGAGAAATATCTAGAAGATTAGATCAATTGCCTATTGGAAAACAAATCAATTTAATCATCGTTTCAGATCACGGAATGGCCGATATCAGCAATGATAAAAAAGTAGCCGTTTTAGATTATATAAAGCCAGAATGGTTAGGTTATAAAGACGTTATTAATCCGATTATGAGTTTACAGGCAAAACCGGGCTATCAAGATTCGATTGCTAATGCTTTAAAAAAAGTGCCTCACATTAAATTCTGGAAATCAACCGAAGTTCCGAAAAGATTACATTACGGAACGAATCCGCGTGTACACGATTTTGTTATTGAAGCCAACAAAGGATGGAGTCTTGTTGGCAAAGAAAGCACGCATATAAATGGCGGAACGCATGGTTATGACAATAACGAAAAAGATATGCATGCTATTTTTTACGCAAAAGGTCCTGCTTTTAAAGTAAACAAGAAAGTAAAAACGTTTCAGAATGTTTCTGTTTATCCTTTAATTGCTCATATTTTAGGTTTGCAAGTAGGCGAAATTGACGGAAAGCTGAGTGATATTGAGAATGCGCTGCGCTAAATTCGATAATGTGTCAATTTGATAATTAGAAAATTTGATGATGATTGTCACCCTGAGCGGAGTCGAAGGGCACTCCAATTGGCAAGTGGGCTTCGACTTCGCTCAGCCTGACAAAAAAAATATAGACAAACAGTAACAAACCCGATAGGTTTTAAAAACCTGTCGGGTTTAACTTTTTGAGATACTTTGCGAAGACACAAAGCAGTGTGTCTCTACAGAAAATCGATTTGAATTAATTCACAATTAATAATTCACAATTAACAATTATTAAGACACCACCTTATAAGTCGGATCTTCAATAACATTAACATTTATAACTGCATCCGCATTTTTCAGCAATTGTCTGCAATCTTCGCTCAAATGCTGTAACTCTACTGTTTTATTTAATTGATTGTACTTTTTAGTAATATTATTCAAAGCTTCAATCGCCGACATGTCTGAAACACGACTTTCTTTAAAATCTATTATAATATGATTAGGGTCGTTTTGTATATCAAACTTCTCTAAAAAAGCACTGGTTGAACCAAAAAATAATGGGCCATAAATTTCGTAATGTTTTATTCCGTTTTCGTCTATATAATGTCGTGCACGGATTCTTTTGGCACTTTCCCATGCAAAAACCAAAGCTGAGATAATTACGCCAATTAAAACAGCCAATGCCAGATTATGCAATACAATGGTAATTACGGCAACTAGAATTCCAACAAAAATATCATGTTTTGGCATTTTATTTATAATCCTGAAACTTGCCCATTCAAAAGTGGTAATGGCAACCATCATCATAACGCCAACTAAAGCTGCCATTGGCAATTTACCAATTACGGGAGCTCCAAAAAGAATGATCAATAAAATAGTCAAAGCACCAATAATTCCTGAAAGTCTGGCTCTAGATCCTGCGCCAAGATTTACTAATGTTTGCGCTATCATCGGGCAGCCGCCCATTCCGTAGAAAAAACCATTTAAAATGTTTGAGCTTCCTTGCGCAATACATTCTCTATTGCTATTTCCTCTTGTGCCTGTGATTTCGTCGACTAAATTTAGCGTAAGCAAGCCTTCAGTCAAACCAACAGCCGCAACAATGACTGAATATGGAAATATGACTTTTAAAGTTTCAAAAGAAAACGGAATATTCGGAATATGAAATGGAGGAAATCCGCCTTGAACCGAAGCGATATCTTCAACCGTTTTGGTTTCGATATTAAAAATAATTACGATTGCAAAAACAACCATAATAGCTACTAAAGATGCTGGAACCGCTTTTGTAATCTTCGGAAAAATCAAAACAATCGCAATGGTCAAAGCAACCAAACCAAGCATAGTATATAAAGGAGTTCCCTGAAGCCAAGAAACCTGACCGTTAACAACCGTTTTAAACTGCTCCAATTGCGACATAAAAATCACAACTGCCAAACCGTTTACAAAACCAAACATTACGGGCTGCGGAACTAAACGAATAAATTTTCCGAGTTTAAAAAGTCCGATACAAATCTGGACAACACCGCCGAGAGCTACGGCCGCAAAAACATATTCTATTCCGTGCGATTTCATCAAGGCGATTAAAACAATCACGGTAGCTCCTGCCCCGCCTGAAATCATTCCTGGTCTTCCTCCAAAAATTGCCGTAACTAAACCTGCAATAAAAGCGGCGTACAACCCAACTAAAGGCGGAAATCCTGCTAATATAGCAAACGACAGCGATTCTGGAATCATCGTCATTGCTACAGTTAAACCAGCTAAAATTTCGTTTTTGTAATTGACTTTCTGGCTAAAATCGAAGAGTTGGAATGTTTTTTTCATGGCGCAAAATTAAAAAAATAATACGCAAAAAAAGAACAAACCTTTTGCTCAATAAAAAGCAACAGAAAGCCCTAATAAGGAATAAACAGCTAAATTAGAATAACTGTGTGAGAAGAAAAAGAAAAAGAGAAAGTATAAAACTTATCATTTCAGCATTATTTTTGGAATTAAAATATTACGCAAAATACTTACAAAAAAAGCAAATACGGTAGCGTATTTACACCTGATTTAAAATGCAAAATTATTCCAATCGCACGCAAGTATAACCCAAACCACTTACGTGATTCATTACACTATTGCACTGCAAATCAAAACCTTCAACTCTCAATATCTTATCACAATCTTCCAAATCAAAATTAATTTTATAATTTGGAAATTGATTTTGCATCACTGCAATTATGTAATCTCCATCAGATTTTTTCTGAACATTGGTTTTAAAAATCTCTACTATCATCTCTGCTTCTTTTAATTCTTTTAACTTGTACATTTTACTTTCGATTAAAAAGGTTATATGAAACTCCAAATCTAAAATACCCTTGCGCATCTTCTTTCTGATCGTAAACATAACGGTTTGTTCGCTCTCCTTTTTCTGTTAGTCTCGCACTTACAACATTGTTTACGCCACCTTTTACAAATGCAATCAATTTAGGAGTAAAACTGTATTCATAAGTAATTCCAGATTTTAATTCTAACTGATTCAGCTCGTAAACACCTCTCAAATTTTGGTTATCTAAATTCAAGTAAAAACTTTCTGTGTTTAACTCGGTTCCCAACGAAATTCTTCCGTTTTCTAACAATTCTCTTCTAAATAATATACGCTGAGGCAAAATAAAGTCCATATCCCATTTCGATTGTTTGAATTTATGGTTTATAGAAAAAAGCGGCGTAACAGGTACAATCGATGATGGATCGAGCAATACTAGAGCCCCAGCGGTAATGGTGGTTGAAGGTGTTCTTTTTAGCACTAAAACTGCCGATGCAAAACCTTTCAACCTTTGTAATTTTTTTTCGTCTCCGTCAATCGTTGCTGTTGCGTTGTAAATGACTGGTTTCTTAAAAAGTGTCGACATGTAAGTTGCTGTCAATGCTCCTGCCCAAAAATGAAATTCCTGATTTTCTTTTGTATACGTTTCATTGGTTTGATAATTATAAATATCTCCAAAACCAAAATTTTCATATTTATAGCGAAGCGAAGTCGTTAAAACCAGTTTTTTAGATTTTGAAGCATAAAACGGAAGATTGAAAGCCGCTTTGAAACGATTGTGATCTTCAATTCTTCCTTTTTCATATTTATTTCCAAACAATCTTGAATCGTAATTTGATGGTCCTAAAGCTTCATATTGAACATCAAAAGTTCGTGTGTTTGGAAATTTATCAACCACGGCTTTTGCAAAGGTTTTTACGCCTGGCTCCTTTTCTTGAGCTATTATTTGTAAAGTGGAAAAAACAAACACAAAAGACATGATTTTAGATTTCATAAATTAGAATAAATTATTTCGGGGTATAGATAAAATTTGAATCCAAAAGTAATTGACATGTCTCTCTTTTTATAGCAATTTTATACCAGTGGCGTATGATTTATACGAATGGCGTTGGTATAAATTATTGCTTTCAAATGATTATAAACTATACGATTATAGTATTTTTGCCGTTATGACAATTACAAAAATCTATCAAAACTTCTTTCTGCGAAATCTTCTCGTAAATGCACTTGTCTACTTAGTCATTCTTGCCTGTGTTTACGACGAAATAAAACTAGACGGACACAGCTGGTCGTATATTCTGAGCAAAATAGCTGTAGGTTATTTTCCGTGTATCGTCTGGATTACGATTTTCAATATTTGCATTATCAAACCTTTTCTGTTTCATAAAAAGTTTAAAATCTTCTTTACGCTTCTTGCCGTTTATTGGACTGGTTTTTACTTTTTTATGAATTGGTTTTTCCCACTTGTCGGATTAGGAAATTTTAAGACACTTCAAATTTTATCGCTTATTATAAACGGTTCTTTCTTTTATTTTCTTCATATTGTGATTACCAAAAAAATGAGTCAGGCCGATAAAGACATCATGAATTTTAAGTCTGAACTTTCGTTTTTAAAACAGCAATTGAATCCGCATTTTTTATTGAATGCAATGAATAATCTTTACGGAGAAGCCCTTGCAGAACCCGATAAAGTTCCAGATAGAATCCTGAATCTTTCAGACATGCTGCGCTATCAAATTGAAGCTTCTAAAAAAGATTTTGTTTTAATGGAAGAAGAAATCGCTTTCATTAAAAAATATATCGAATACTATACCTTTAGAAACGAAAGGCTCGCTGTAAAACAAAACATTGAAGGTGTGCACGATCAAATCGAGATTCCGCCTTTGTTCTTTCTGCCTTTGGTAGAAAACGCAGTGAAGTTTTCTGCCGAAACTCCAGAACCGTTTATTAATCTGGATTTGAAAGTGCGATGCCAAGGCGTGATTTTTACATTGAAAAACAATTATCTCGATTCGGGTTCGCGACTTTCGAGCACCGGAATCGGAATTGAGAATCTAAAAAGGCGTTTGGAAGTTTACGGCCTAAAACACAATTTGAGCTGTAAAAAAGAGAAAAATATGTTTACCGTAAAACTAACCATATGGCACTTACCTACCGCTGTCTAATAATTGATGACGAATCGCCGGCGCACAAAGCCTTGATTTCGCACATTTCTAAATTTGACGAACTGGAACATTCTGGAAGCGCTTTTAATGGTATGGAAGCCATAAAACTCCTCAACGAAAACCAATACGATATTATTTTTCTAGACATTAATATGCCTGTAATTTCGGGTGTAGAATTAATGGAACTGCAACCCAATCGTCCGATTACGATTGTAACAACAGCTTATTCTGATTTTGCGCTTTCAGCTTACCAAAACGATGCGATTGATTATTTACTAAAACCTATTTCGTTTGATAAATTCTCAAAAGCAATAGAAAAAGCCAAAACATATCATTCTGGAAATAATCTAAAAAAAGAAAGCAGCGACGACGAAAAAGTCCTTTCTTACCGCTCTAACGGGCAAATAATTGAAACGCCTCTTTCTGATATTTTATACATCGAAAGTCTGGGCAATTACATGAAATTGTACAATTGCAAATTAAAATCTCCAATTGTCATTTACGGTTCGCTTGCAAGTATAAGTGCCGAAATTGATTGTGCTCATTTCCTTCAAGTGCACAGATCTTATATTGTAAATACAACCAAAATTTCTGCTGTTACAACCAAAAATCTTACGATGTCAAATGGTGATATTATTCCTGTCGGAAGGAAATATCAGATTCTGCTAAATAATCTTCCAATTAGATAATTTGTCAATTTGGATAATTAGATAATTTTTGAAAAGCTCAACTTTTTGTTGTTTTTTTGTTCTCACATATGTCTGCCAAGATGACTAAAAGTACTCGGCAATGGGGGTTAATTTATTAATATGATTGTTTGACCTAATTTTAAATAAAGCAAAAAAATATGAATTATGCTAGAATTGATCATAGCAATGATTTAATACATTTTACAAAAGACAAAAATAGATGGGATTATCTTGAGTCATACAATACATTCTTTAAAATTGTATCGGAGGGTTTTTTAAAAGAATCTTCATATTTACGGTTAGGAAACATACCAAGTATTTGCTTTACTGAAGCTTCATATATGGCATTAACAAAAGACGGAAAATTAAATGATAAATATTTTAGTCGTTATTCTCCTTTTGGCTTTATGTTCACAAAAGTATATATATTCGGTATGGGAGGTCGTCCTGTAATATATAGTCCAGACTACGAGTTTGAAAGAGATAATGACAAAACAAATTGGAGAACAGTATCATATTATCCTGCTGGTAGTAAAGGAGGATTATATCGTGATTTTACTTGGGAAAGAGAATGGAGAATAAAACCATCAAAAGGCACATTAAAAGTAGATTGGGGTGAAGTGGTATTAGTTTTTCCTTCTCTTGCATGGGCAGAAAAATTTAGGAATGATCTACATTCTAAATATGATCAGGAATTTAATAAGAGTGTCCCGAAAGATTGTAAAATTTTAGATTACAATCCTGAATTATCAAATGAAGAAAATGAGGAATTAAAAAAGGATGCTGAATTAATGCCGGATTTTTCATGGACTTTACTAAATATGAATTGTAACAATATACCTGAACCCTGATTTGCCATTATAAATACTATACAATCCAGACGCTCGCATTTGCAATAAATAAAAAAAGAGACTTTCTCACAAAAGTCTCTTTTCCATTTTTATAATCTTTATAAATCTTATTTCTCTTTAAGCAACTTTTCCAAATAAGAAATCTTCTCTTTTTCAGATTCTAATAAACGCTCATAAAGTTTCCTATTTTCATCATAAGATTCAATCAACTTATCGATTGGATTAAATGTTGGGTGAAATTGAAATAAAGCAGAATTATCATGATTAGTCACTGTGTTACCAATAATATTAAAAACGGCTTCATCACTAAAATTCTTAATAGTTTCTACAGAAACTCCTAAAGCTTGAGCAATTTTATTTAGCTTTTCGTCATCTATATTTTCGGTTCCTTCAAGAGTAGAGACATATTGTTGGCTCATGCCAAGAGCAATAGCAAGTGCTTCTTGCTTCATGTCTCTAAGTTCTCTAATTCGGCTAATGTTTCTGCCTATATGTTTTGGTTTTGTTGCTGTGCTCATAATTCAAAGATATTTAAAATTCTTTAAAGTTTTTTATTTCATTAAAACCTTTCTCTGCAAACAAAAGTATAACTTTTCGTACAATCAAAAAATAGATTAAAAATTTCGTTTGTACTAAATCTAATACAATATCATAATCGCGAATCTCAATAATAATAAGCGGTTTCTGAATCTTAAAAATGCATTTCCGAATTATTCGACAAGTGCTCACGTATTCAGATTTGCGATTTTGTTCATTTTTTTCTTAAAAAAAATAACGATTCCAGCAACTTTTCCTACTTAATTCTTTAAATTCGCGACAAACCAACCCCTAAGCTATTTAAAAACCAATGTCCATTTTTAATCTTTTTAAAAGATCTACTATAAAATGTCCAAGATGCCTTGGAAAAAGATTTGTTGATTGGGATGATATCCGCCGTTTAAACCGACAATTAAAATGGGTTCCTGCACCATGCGCTTATTGCGATGCAACGGGAAGAGTCCCCAAAGAAATGCTTTCAAAAGTTTCTGTAGATTGTATGTATCTAACGATCGATTTGCCAGAATCTGTAATCGAAAAAATTAGAGAAGGCGATCCTGAAACAATCGAAAAAGGAAAGAGACGCGAACTTTTTGTAGATCATCTTATAAAATATTCAGAACACCACTACCTTACTGAAAATCTTGATGCCGAAAGTATTGCTAATTTATATTTGAAATTTGAAGCAGAAAATGCGCCTTTTGCTGTAACCAAAGAAGAATTAATAAAATACATTCAAGGCGTAATCGAACTCAAAAAAACGGTATTAAACTAAATTAAAATTCCTGTATTTTTTTCCTTTTCTAAAACATAATAATTCAACTATAAATTGATTTATTTGCGAATAACTTTTCAAATCAATAGAACATGATTAAACCTTTAAAATTGTTTTTTTGGCCAGTATTATTTTTAGGCTTTTTAAGCTGTTCCTCTGGAGACTGTACCAAAATGATTACTATTCCTGCGCAGACTATTCAAACACCATCTGGTTCATCTTACATACCAGCATATGAAAAAGAAGTTTCTTGCGATTTTGAGATTAAACCTATCGAAGAAAACACCAAAGAACTTGAAAATTTCTCCTATGAAATTTTGAATTTCATTTATACTCCAGACACTGGTAAAAATACTTACCGACTTGAAATGGAGATAAAACTAAACAATCTTAATGACTTTAATGTCGTTGGAATTCCATTAATTACTGTAAATCTTGATGGTACAGAATCTATTGGAAGTTTTGCATCAAAAGCTACCTCGCCATGTTATGGAATTGACGCTAAATCTAGTTGTATTTTTACATTTGATCAAGAAACTTCCTTAGATTTTGGACTGATAAAATCGGTAAAAATTGTTTCGGTAAAATACATCGTAGCAAAAAAATAGCTTTCCTATTTTAAAATATAAAGAAAAAAACTCTTAAAAACAGGTAAAAACACCTATAGCCACAATTTTATTTAGTGGTAATATTGCATTGAATAATTTTTAGTTTCTAAAAAAAGCTTCTAGAGAGCTTCTTAATTTTTTGTCACTTTTTTTTTGGAACAGAAAGTGGGATTTCAAATCGCTGGTACCGATTGGAAATTTCACTTTTTTTTGTTTCTCTAACTACCTATTTTACCGCAAAGAACGCAAAGAATTACGCAAAGTTCGCTAAGTTTTTTTAAGAAGTTTTTGAAGGCGCAAAGCTTTATCTACACAAAGCTTTGCGAATTTTATTTCAACATAGCCCGTGGTTCCAACCACGGGGACACAAAGCATATCTCAATTCATCTCTGAGCATCCCGCGGTTCAAACCGTGGGTTATATTTGAATATTAGATAGTAATTAGAATCTTTTTTAAAACGCAAAGTTCACAAAGTTTTTCTCTCGCAGATTTAGCAGATTTAAGAGATTTTGTTTTATCTGCTTAATCTGCAAAATCTGCAGGAAAACTATGTTGCCATAAAGCTTTGCGAACTTTGCGGTTTTATTAAGTCTTTAATTAAAAATTCTTAGCGCTCTTTGCGTTAAAAAAAACATCACGCATAAAGCCTAAAATCAAATTTCAGGCTGTATTTTTGCGTTCTGTAAATGCCAAGAAATTAAAGTCCAAATGACTAGAGAACATTATATTCCGTTTAATAAAGAATTTTTACTGGAACAGCAAATTTTAGCTTTTGCTGAAAATCCAGATAAGGTTAGCGATTTTAAGAAGTTGTTCGAAATTATCGAACATTATTATCATTACGAATCTTTTAACCTAAATAGAAATCTAAAACAGCATTACGCGCTCTACGATCCAGATTTAAGCGAAAAAGAACGTGAACAGTTTATCAATAAAAGCAATTTTCCTGTTTTTAAAGAAACTCTTCTCAAAGTTTTAGAACGCGGCAATTATTATAGAATCGATCAGAAAGCATTAAACGAAGCTTTTGATGAATCTGATTTGATCGGGCTGAATCTTTCTATCGATTTTAATGCTTTTAAAGATTTTGAACTTTATGCACGCGGACATCATAAAGCTAAAGAAAAAATCAAAAAATACTTTTTCTGGACCAAAGAAGTCGAAATTGAATATTACGATCGTGTTCTCATTTATCTGAATTATAGCGATGCAGATTATCTTAAAGAAAAGAAAGTCAAATTGGGCAAAATGCCTATTGATCCAGGTTCTATTGCTTTAAAAATCTTTAAACGCGTTCCTAAAAACGATCTCGAAACGGTTTTTCCAAATGCCATTCCGAAAATGTCTCTAAAGGATAAATTATTGCTTTGGGTTCCGGGCGTTTTTGGTGGACTTTCTCTATTAAGCGCTAAAGTGATTCCTGCTTTAATTAATATGTACGAAGCCTATCAAACAGGCGAAACAATAGATTTATTAAACAGTAAAACTTCTTTAAATCAAGGTTTAATTGCACTAGGAATTTTAGGAGCATATTGTTTTCGTCAATACAACAATTTCATCAACAAAAAAATCCGTTATTCTAAAACGCTTTCAGACAGTTTGTATTTTAAAAATGTCGGAAACAACAGCGGAGCATTTTATTCTTTACTAAATTCTTCTGAAGAAGAAGCTTTAAAAGAAACAATTCTTGCTTATACTTTTTTGCACGAAAGCGAAAAATCTTTAACAGCAGAAGAACTGGACAATCAAATAGAATCTTGGTTTAAAACCCAACTAAATACCGACTTAGATTTTGATGTAAACGATGCTTTATTAAAATTAAAAAGCATTGGTTTAGGAATAGAAACTAATGAAAAATGGAACGTGATTCCGCTCAATGAAGCGCTTGTCGCTATTGACGAATTATGGGACAATGTTTTTCAGTACAATCAGAATGTCGATTCTTTAAAAAATTAAAAATGTATACTTACAAATGTTCTTGCTGCGGAGAAGTTTTTGATGAAATGCCTTTGTGTTTCGGAAATGAATTTCCTGCTTATTATTTTGCCATTCCGCCCGAAGAAAGAGAACAAAGAATTGAATACGGAGGAAGCTGGTGTTATATCGACGAAGAACATTTTTTTCATCGTGGCAGATTAACTATTCCTATTGTAGATTATCACGAAGATTTGGTTTTTAATGTCTGGACTACGATAAGCGAAGATAATTTCTGTTTGAGAATGGATTTGTGGGAAGATCCAAACCGAGTAAATCAAGAGCCTTATTTTGGCTGGATGCAGACAGATGTGCCAACTTATGGCAAAACTATTTCGCTTAAAACAATTGCAATCGAACAAGATTTAGGTTTAATTCCTGAAATAAAAATGATCGAAGAAAATCATCCTTTAACTTTAGATCAGGAAAACGGAATTACATTAGAAAAAGCCATTTCTATTGTCGATGAAATAATGAAAATACAGCACGGTAAAACCTAAAAGAAATTTCATTAGATTTACGCATCTAACCTTAAAACCACAAAAATGAGAACATTAGATCAATGGTTTGCAGAATATGCCGTAAGTCATCAGAACCCAAAAAACAAGGCGATACATTATATTTGTGTACCTGCTATTTTCTTTTCAATCGTTGGTTTACTTATGAGTATTCCGAGTACGATAATCTCCAATACATTACAACTAAATGCTCCTATTATTGAAAATTGGGCATTTCTTGTTTTGCTTTTTGTTCTCGTTTTCTATATCAGATTATCAATTGCAATGGCTATTAAGATTGCCATTTTTTCTATTCTTTGCCTAATTGTAAATTACTACATTTCGCAACTTTTTCCGTTATGGATTTTCTCGCTTATTGTTTTCGCTCTAGCGTGGGTCGGACAATTTTACGGACATAATATTGAAGGCAAAAAACCTTCGTTCCTAAAAGATCTTCAGTTTTTATTGATTGGCCCAGCTTGGGTTGTAGAGAATTTGTTTTCGAAAAAATAAAAACAGAATGAAAGCATCAAAAACAAGTAGAACGGCACAATACATGGCCTTCTTTAGAGCGTTGGAAACAAAACGTAATGAAAACGAAAGATTGTTTTCAGATCCTTATGCCATACATTTTATAGATTCAAAATTGAGGCTTGCTGTAAACTTGTCTCCATATCCGTTTTTTAGAAAATATATTGGCAACATCATAAACAAAAAGATTCCTGGAGCTCTTTCTTCTGGAATTGCAAGAACAAAATACATTGATAATTTACTAGAAAATGCAATTTCTAAAGGAGTTGAACAAGTTATAATTTTAGGTGCCGGATTTGATACCAGAGCGGTTCGTCTTGGTTTTCTAAAAGCGATTCCTGTAATAGAAATTGATCATCCAAATACTTCAAATTTTAAAGCTGAAATCTATAAAAAACGTATTGGCAAAATTCCAGAAAACGTGACTTTTCTTCAAATTGATTTTAATAAAGAAGATCTCGATCAATTGGCTACAAAACACCATCTAGATTTTTCAAAACCTACAGCTGTAATTTGGGAAGGCGTTACGAATTACTTGACCGAAGAAGCCGTGAAAAGCACTTTTTCTTTTATTTCAAAATTTGCCAACAACAGTCATATTATTTTTACTTACGTACATAAAGATATTCTTCAAAATCCTGATTCTTTTCTACGCGGAAAAAAATTGCTGGAAGATCTCGAAAACATAGAAGAACATTGGACTTTTGGATTGCTTCCGGAAGATGTGCCGAACTTTTTAAATCAGTTTGACATTAAACTTTTAGAAGATTTAGGTGCCGATGAATATCGCGAAAGGTTTCTTCCTGATCGCTCTGAAAAAGGTTATGAATTTTATAGAACCGTAATTGGAGTAAAAGATTTAGGTCGCTCTTCTGCAATCTAAAATTTTAATTGTTTAAAATTATTTGCGTTTTTATGCTAATATTTTCTTAATAAAAATCGTACAAAGGCAACATTGTATAATTTAGCATTCGTTAAAATTTAAGAAATCATCAATCAAAAAACCAAAAACAAATGAAAAAAACTATTCTTTTATTACTTCTCACAATCTTTAACACTGCTTTTTCTCAAAGCGGAAAAATCTATTTAAAAGATAATAAATTTAATGTAGGCAAACCCAATACCTATATTTACGAGCCTCCGCAAGGTCTTGTTATAGAAGACAACGCCAAAGCAAATATTTTATCTATTACCTCTACTGATTTTTCTTCTGAAATAAGTCCGTTAAAAAAAAGCGGAAAACGTTTTGAGTTTACCACAAAAGTTTCTGATTCTGTCAGAGTGATTCTAGTAACAATAAACGATTCAAAAAAGATTGCCGATAGCAATAACGAAAAAGGTTATTCTGTTCTACTAAAAACACAAAATGACACTGAATTAGGAAAAAGTCTAGTAGACGAAGTTTTCGTTAGAAGTAATGGAGGTTACTTTTTTAAACTAAAATCGAATCCAAAGCCAGAAGAGCTAATTGCCGAATATGACGCAATATTTGCAAAATATCCGAAATTAAGAGATGATAAAGTTTCTTTGGAGTATTTGTATACTAAAAAATCTATCGATAAAGAACAAGGAACAAAAGACCTCATTGCTTTTGCCGATAAATGTATAAAAAGAAATACCGAAGATTATCTAACTACCGCTTATTATATTTATAATTCTAATAATGAAACCCAAGATCAAGCAATAAAATTGAGAAAGGAAATTTCAGAAAGATATCCTAAAAATAGAATTGATGCTATGGATTTTATGAGAAATTTCTATGATCAGCCTGATAAAACTGAAGCTTCTGTCTTAGAAAGCCTTAATACATATAAAACAAAATTTAATGATACTTCAAAAAGATCTTTAAATTCTTTTTATTCTGTTTTGGCATCTTTATATCTAGACAAAGAAAATTGGGAAAAGGCCATAGCTTGTGAGCCTTATTTAGTTCTTCCAGCAGACACATACAATAATTTTGCTTGGGGTAAATCTGGAGGAGATTTAACAATGCCTGTAAAAAATATTGATTTTGCTACAAAAGTTTCTAAACGATCATTAGACATTCTTGAAGCTAAACGAAAAGAATGTTATAATGCCAATTACAATGATGATTTTAACATGTATGCAGATACTTACGCGCTTCTGCTATACAAACAAGGTAAATATGACGAAGCTTTTAAATACCAAAGCGAAGTTAAAGCTCTTAACGGATTGGACGCTGGAGGCAAAGAACGCTATCTAGCAATGCTTGACAAAGTAAAGAGTAAAGACGAAGTAAAAGCTTATATTGAAGACGAAATTGGTAAAGGCAATACATCGCCTGCATTTCTTGCTAAACTAAAAGAAATTTACATTGAAAAGAAATTACCTATGGCTGAATATGATGCTATTCAGCAAAAAACAGAATTATTAGCAAAAGAAAATAAAAACAAAGATCTTCTTGAAAAATTTGGAAGTAAAAACGCCATTGATTTTACTTTGAAAAATTTAGAAGGAAAAGAAACAAAACTTTCAGATTATAAAGGAAAAGTGGTTGTTCTTGATTTCTGGGCAACTTGGTGCGGACCATGCAAAGCTTCTTTTCCAAAAATGCAGCATTTAGTGACTAAATATAAAGATAAAGATGTCGCTTTCCTGTTTGTAAATACTTGGGAAAATGGCAAAGAGGAAGACGTACTAAAGAAAGTTACTTCGTATATAACAGATAAAAAATTCGATTTTAATGTTCTTTTCGATTCAAAAACAGAAGTTGTTACCAATTACAAAATACAGGCTATTCCAACACGAATTGTAATTGACAAAACGGGTAATATTCTTGCTTATGATAATTCTAATACTGATCTAGGAGTAATCATTGATGAACAGTTAAAATAAAATGAAACTTTAAATAAGAAAAAGGACAAAAGATATCTTTT
>NZ_DHEI01000091.1:15653-20443 GCF_002399805.1 Flavobacterium sp. UBA4854 | reverse complement strand
GGACAAAAGATATCTTTTGTCCTTTTTTTATGATTAAAATATACTTTAAATATTTTTATATTAGCAGAATAAACCCAATTATAAAATGAGAAAAATCTTCGTAATGATTGTTTCTGGAATTTTACTTTCAGCTTGCAAACAAACAGACAACAAAAGCATTTCTGACAAACAAGAAATAAAGAAAGACAGTACCAAAGTTGAAGGCTCATCAGAAACAGTAAAATCAGATTTGGGATTATTGGAACAATTTTCTAAAAACAAAAATGAAGTTATTCTCAAATTAAAATCGATTGCTAATAAAGAAGCCGCTAATGCATTGTATGAGAAATATTGTGAAGAAAATAATGTTTTGCTGGGACAAATCGAAGAAAAAGAATCAGGCGTATTAGATAAATTTTACAATGAAGAGAAAAATGCTAAAAAAGAAGTGAAACTTTTGGGAGAAGAACTTTCAAAACATCAGTTAGAGTATTTTGAAATTGGAGAAGGATATGTTGAAATTGAAACGCTTCCTGATTTTTATTATAAGATCTTCAAAGATTATGTAACAAATGATTACAAAGATTATTTGCATCTGAAAAGTGAAGAAAACAAAACACTTTATTCTGCAGATGCTGGGCTTGTAATATCTTTTAAAGAGTTGGGAGACAGAATAATTTCATGGGAAAATTTTATGACAAAATATCCTGATTCAAAATTGATTCCATCTGTAAAAGAAGAATACAAAAATTATCAGATGGATTATTTAGTTGGTCAAGATAATACACCGACTGCCGAAAGAGCGACAGATGAAAAATATATTTATCCAGAAAATATTCAAGAGTTTGACCGTTTTGTAAAAAAATATCCAAAAAGTCCAACTGCACCTTTAATAAGTTTATTTAAAGAAAACTTCAAAAATGAAAAAATCTTTGATCTGATAAAGACTGAACAAGATAAATTGTAAATCTGAATTACAAATATTTAGCAATAACCAATATGAATACAGAAAATAAGAACCAACCTATTACATTTGTTTTTTGGGTCGTAGCCATCATTTTAGGTGTAACCTTATACAAGCAATTTGATTTTAAGAATCTGAAATTTCAGAATCCGGCAATGGCAGTTATTTATGGTATTGTCTTTTTATTTTCGGTTTACTATATTTTTAAAAACTCTAAAAAGCAACCAAAGTAAATTGTAAGCTTGAAAAGAAATGCCGTATATTATGAATAAAATACTTTTTTTACTATTGCTTTTTACTGCTTTTTCTTTCGCGCAGGAAACAGATAAAAAGAATAAAATAATCTGGGGATTTGTTTTTGAAGATCATTTACTACCTGCACAAGTTGAAGTTAGTGTGAAAGGAACAGATTTGAAAACGTTTACAGATGCAGATGGCAAATTTAGTATAGAGGCAAAATTAGACGACGTTATAGTTATTTCGCCTTTCGGAGAAAGGCCGATTGAAATTACAGTAACCGAAAAAAATTGCTACACAGCTCATTTATTCAGAGACACGGGATTGTACTATTATACTAAAAAAGCTGCTAGAATAGTTAAGAAAATAAAACGCAAAGCAATGCGAAAATACAAACAAGGTTTCTATGATTGCGACGACTAATGAATAACAAAGCTTTATACAACATTTATATTTGAACCATAAAAAAAGCCTGAGAATGTATATTCTCAGGCTTTTTAAATTTTATAGTGACCCCGGAGGGGTTCGAACCCCCAACCCTCAGAGCCGAAATCTGATATTCTATCCAGTTGAACTACGAGGTCAGTTTAAAAAAAAAAAAATCAATTTTTTAAATTCCAAATTCCATTCTTAAATTTGAAATTTGGAATTTATATGTTGAGTTTTCCAATTCGGAATTTGGATTTTCTTTATTGGAATTTAAAAATTACGAAAGTAATTTTTTCACAATTGTAGAAATGGTTTTTCCTTCAGCAGTTCCTCCTAATTGAGCAGATGCTAATCCCATTACTTTACCCATTGAAGCAATTCCAGAAGCTCCTGTTTCAGCAATGATTTTTGCAATTACAGCTTCTACTTCTTCTTCGCTTAATTGAGCAGGTAAAAACTTCTCGATTACAGCAACTTGAGCCAATTCTGGTTCCGCTAAGTCTGGACGGTTTTGTTCTGTAAAGATTCTTGCGCTTTCTTTACGAGTTTTAACCAATCTTTGAAGTAATTTAATCTCTTCATCTTCAGATAAATCTTCTTTTGATCCTGAAGCTGTTGAAGCTAATAATAATTCTGATTTTACAGCTCTTAAAGCTTCTAAAGCTACTGTATCTTTTGCTTTCATGGCTGTTTTGATTTCGTCCATGATTTGTGTTTGTAAACTCATGTTTATATTTTATTTAAAATAAGCCAAAGCCTATTAATTGATATATTAATTTAGCCCTTCGACTTCGCTCAGGGTGACAATAAGATTCACTTTAAAAACCTATTTCGGAAGTCAAATTTTGAAATTCTGTGCGAAGATAAAAAAAATAACCCGAAAATTAAATCCAATTTTCGGGTTACCAAATATTATGATTCTAAAATTAATCTACGTTATCGTGCAAAAATGAATTGTTTGAACGTAATTGCAAATCGTTATTACTGTCTGTTCCAACAGAAATTCTAGAATTTGTATTGTTAGATTGAGAATTAGATAAATCTATTCCTAATCTTTTGTAAGCTGGTTCTTTTTCCAACTCATCAATTCTAGAAACATTGTTATGGAATTTATAGTTAAACTCTTTTAGTTTCTTTCTTCTTTCTTCGGCTCTTAAACGTAATGTTTCTTCAATAGTCAATTCTAAAGGAGAAACTTCAGAAGTTGTAGAAATATCAGGTTGATTAGTAAAATCTGGTCTTGGTTTCAATGTGATATTTAATTCCTCTGGAATTGTATCTTCAACTACTTTTTCAACTGGTTTAGAAGCCAACAAATCATTTTCAACTTCCATATATTCTTCTAGAGAATATTTAATAATTCCGTTATCTGAAACTTCAGTTACAGGAACAAATTGAACTGGATCGTTTACTTTAATATCACGAGTTTCATTTGTCAATTCAAACAACACTCTGTTATCTTCAACAATTGGCTCTCTTTTTATAGGCTCTTGTTTGAACAAAGGAAGATCAAAAGAAAAAGTGGTTTGTTCTTCTCTTTCAAATACTCTTTGCTGCTGTACAGGCTGTTGTTGCACTGGCTGCTGCATCGTTGGTTGTTGCAATTCTCTTGCTGCTGGTGTTTCAGGAGCAGAAATTGTAAAATCAATATCTGTAATTGGCGAAACAATTTCGAAAGTTACATCCAGATTTTTGATAAACTCAGACATAACCACTAACTCTTCCTGATTGATAGCTGGAGCAACAGCCTGAACTGGAGTCGGAGCAAATGTTTCGTCATCATCAATTAAATCAAAAACTACTTTATCTTCAACTTTTGTTGTTGGAGTATCAACAGTTAAATCGAAAGATGCAAGTGGTTTATTCGTTAGATTATGAACACTTCTTTGCTCATCTTCTAATGTATGAATGATTTTCTTTGGTTCTGTATTTACAATTTCATTTTGTTGTTCTACATCAAAACCTGTAGCAATAATAGTTACAGCAATAGCTTCGCCAAGACTTTCGTCTTCACCAACTCCCATAATAATATTTGCATTGTAACCAGCTTCGTCTTGAATGTGATCGTTGATTTCTCCGATTTCGTCTAGAGTAATCTCATTAGTTCCAGAAACGATAAGCAACAATACGTTTTTGGCACCCGTAATTTTATTATCATTCAACAATGGAGAATCCAAAGCTGAAACGATAGCATCTTTAGCTCTGTTTTCGCCTTCAGCTACAGAAGACCCCATAATAGCAGTCCCACTGTTAGCCAAAACAGTTTTCGCGTCACGTAAATCGATATTTTGAGTATAGTGGTGCGTAATTACTTCAGCAATACCTCTAGAGGCAGTTGCCAAAACTTCATCCGCTTTAGAGAATCCTGCTTTAAAACCAAGATTTCCGTATACCTCTCTTAATTTATTGTTGTTGATTACAATTAAAGAATCGACTTGCTTACGCAACTTCTCAATTCCAATAATAGCTTGCTCCTGACGTACTTTCCCTTCAAATTGAAACGGAATCGTCACGATACCAACTGTCAATATTTCTCTTTCTTTTGCTAATTGCGCAATTACCGGAGCTGCACCAGTTCCAGTTCCTCCACCCATACCAGCAGTAATAAATACCATCTTAGTACCACGGTCTAACATTTTTTCAATGTCTGAAATACTTTCGATTGCTGACTGCTGTCCAACGTCTGGATTTGCTCCTGCTCCTAGTCCTTCTGTTAGATTAACTCCTAACTGAATCTTATTCGGTACCGAACTATTTTGAAGCGCTTGCGAATCGGTATTACAAACGATAAAATCTACGCCTTTAATACCTTGTTTAAACATGTGGTTAATTGCGTTACTACCGCCTCCACCTACACCTATTACTTTTATTACATTTGATTGATTTTTTGGTAAATCAAATGAAATACTTCCAAATTCTGAGTTGCTCATCATCTTTTTGGTTTTTTAATTCTTATTAAGTACATTTTTTACTTCTTGACTTGGGGCAAGAAATAATCCTTCTCTTTTTATTATTCTGCGTTGTCTAAAAATTCTTTGATTTTGTCGACATATCGATCAAAAAATGATCTTCTTATTTTTGTTTCTGTAGATTCATTTTTAGGAGCCTTCTGTCTTACAACTTCTTCAGGCTCGTCAATAGTTTCTACTCTTTCAACGTAGTTTTCTTCAACTTCGTATCG
>NZ_DHEI01000091.1:0-15360 GCF_002399805.1 Flavobacterium sp. UBA4854 | reverse complement strand
TCCATTCCTGTAATATATTCTACCAACTGTTTGATGTGCTTTAATTGAGCACCACCACCTGTTAAAACAATTCCAGCAATTAGTTTTTTACGCGGATCTTCGTGCCCGTAAGCTTTAATTTCTGCAAAAACTTGTTCTACAATTTCCACAACTCTTGCATGGATAATTTTAGATAAGTTTTTAAGCGAAATTTCCTTTGGTTCTCTTCCTCTTAAACCTGGAATCGAAACGATCTCGTTATCTTTATTTTCACCTGGCCAAGCAGAGCCAAATTTGATTTTTAAAAGCTCAGCTTGTTTTTCGATAATCGAACAGCCTTCTTTGATATCATCTGTAATTACATTTCCTCCGAAAGGAATTACAGCTGTATGGCGAATAATACCGTCTTTGAAAATAGCCAAATCTGTTGTTCCACCACCAATATCGATAAGTGCAACACCAGCTTCTTTTTCTTCCTGACTTAAAACTGCATCAGCAGAAGCTAATGGCTCTAATGTCAAACCAGACAATTCAATTCCTGAACTCTGAATACATCTTCCAACGTTTCTGATTGAAGACGCTTGTCCCACTACAACATGAAAACTAGATTCTAATCTTCCGCCGTACATTCCGATTGGCTCTTTAATTTCAGATTGTCCGTCAATTTTAAATTCTTGCGGTAAAACGTGAATAATTTCTTCTCCTGGTAACATCGCCAGTTTGTTTACCTGATCGATTAGAAGCTGAATATCATTTTCACCAATTACTTCTTCTGGATTATTTCTACTGATGTAATCAGTATGCTGAATACTTCTGATGTGCTGTCCGGCAATCCCCACAACCACATCTTTAATTTTGTAACCCGAATTATTTTCCGCTTCGAGTATCGCTTGCTGTATCGATTGTATCGTCTGCGTAATGTTGTTTACTACTCCTCTGGCAACACCCAAACTTTTGGATTTGCCAATGCCCAAAATCTCCAACTTACCATATTCATTTTTTTTGCCAATCATGGCAACGATTTTGGTTGTTCCAATATCTAGACCTACTGCAATGTTATCTTTTTCCATTTTCTATTATTTAGTGCAAACTACTTGTTCCGTAAACCTAAGGTCAATTTTTTTGTATTTGTATAACGAACTATCTAAAACTGCTTTTTGAAAGAAGGCTTTATAGTTTCTAAATTTCTTATCAACATTCATCGTTCTTCCAAAATCTATGAAGTAATCATAGTTACGATTAAACATTTTTAAGCTTCCATTCGGCATAATCTCTATAGCAATGATGTTTTTTCTCAAAAACGCATCGTCATAAATTGTGCGAAATAAAGCTGCTAAATCTTCGTTATTTTTTGCATTAATTGCCCCTGAAACAAGAGGAACTCTCGCAGTGAAATTGTCTGATAAGGGCATTTTATTACCCTCATAGTCAATATAAAAAGAAGTGGCGCCATCATAAACTCTTGCTATGGGCGTCTTCTGTTTTACTACTGCTTTTAGAACTCCATCAATACTTACAAAAACATTTGACTTCTCAATCATGTCTTGCGTATCGAGGGTTTTTTCTATCTTATTCAAATCTACTTCATCTTTTCTAATACTGGAAGCGTCTCTTTTATTTTCTATCAACAATTTATTAACCGTTTCTGGCTTTACAAAAAGCGTATTTTCTCCTACAAAAACAACCATCGATTTTTTCAATTTTCGATCGCCATTTCGATGTTTCGCGAAAGAATATAGAAACAAAACCAGTCCGAAAATAAGTACTAATCTAATATTTGTCCAATTAAATATTTTCATTTAAAACCTTTTTAATTGACGGAACCATTTCTCCCAAATCACCAGCTCCAATTGTTACAATAATAGGTGCATCACTGGCTTTGATTTCACCTAATAAATCTTCTTTTGCAACAATTTTTTTGTTCGAATTTGTCATTTTACCCAAAAGCCACTCAGAAGTCACTCCTTCCATAGGAAGCTCTCTTGCAGGGTAAATATCCATCAAAAACACTTCATCAAACTGCGATAAGCTTGCCGCAAATCCATCAACAAAATCTCTTGTTCTACTAAACAAATGCGGCTGAAAAATTGCCAAAACTTTACGTCCCGGATACAATTCTCTAACTGCTTGATGAACAGCGTTTATTTCTGTCGGATGATGTGCATAATCATCAATATATACTAAATTTTCGCTCTTAATCTGATACGAAAAACGTCTTCTAATTCCGTTGAATGAAGCAATGGCTTTTGCAATAGAATCGGTCGGGGTGCCGAAAGTTTTAGCCATCGCAATAGCCATCAATCCATTCATTAAATTGTGTTTTCCTGGCAATCCGAAACGCAAATCCTTCATGATTTCTGACGGCGTTTGCACATCAAAAACATAAGCCCCGTCTTCGATTCGAACGTTATAAGCCTTATATACAGCATCTTCATTTATAGCACATTGAACACCGTCTAAAGGCAATTCTTTGGTTATAAAAAGATTATTTTTATCTTCTACTTTTGAAGCAAATTCTCTAAATGAGGCCTGAATTGCATCGCTAGTTCCATAGATATCCAAATGATCTGCATCCATAGAAGTCACACAAGCAATATCTGGACGCAAATGCAAAAACGATCGGTCAAATTCGTCTGCTTCTACAACCGTTACCGTTTTTCCGCTTCCGATTAAATTAGAATTATAATTCTCTACAATTCCACCAATAAAAGCCGTTACATCAGCACCGCTTTGAAACAAAATATGTCCCAAAATACTAGACGTTGTAGTTTTTCCGTGTGTTCCAGCAACTGCAAAACAGAAAGTATCTCTACTTATTATTCCAAGAACTTCAGCACGCTTTTTAACTTCAAAATGTCTTTCAACAAAATAATTCCATTCAGAATGTGTTTTTGGAACCGCTGGAGTATAAATAACCAGCGTATTTTCAACATAATAATCTGTTAGAATCAAATTTATATTATCTTCAAAATGAATATCTATGCCGCTTTCAATCAATTCATTAGTTAGCATAGAAGGTGTTTTGTCGTAACCTGAAACCTGTTTTCCAATAAACTTGAAATAACGAGCCAGAGCACTCATTCCGATTCCTCCGATACCAATAAAATAAACGTTTTGTATTTGATTTAAATTCATAATTGAGTCTTAATGTCTTCAAGTCTAAAGTTTTTAAAGTCTCTTAACTATATGTCTTCAGCTTTTTAATTTTTCTATTTAATTAACTTCACAATTTCTGCTACAATATCTTGTGTAGCTCTTGGTCTTGCCAGTTTCTTAATATTATCACTTAATTGTTTCTGTTTTCCCAAATCTTTCAGCAGCGCTTCAAAAACAATGCTAAACTGACTGTCAAGCTCAGATTCTTTCAACAAAATCGCACCTTTTTCATCCACAATTGCCTGTGCATTTTTAGTTTGGTGATCCTCAGCTACATTCGGCGATGGAATAAAAATGACTGGTTTTCCCACAATACACAATTCTGACACCGACGAAGCTCCAGCACGTGAAATTATGACATCTGATGCCGCGTAGACAAAATCCATTCTTTCAATAAAATCAACCACTTTTACATTTGGCTGATTGTACTTTTTATATTCTTCAAAATACAATTTCCCGCATTGCCAGATTACCTGTACATCTTGCGAAAGAAAATTTTGCAATTCTTTTTCGATTAACTGATTGATTCTTCTGGCCCCTAAACTTCCTCCTAAAACCAATAACGTTTTTTTATTCGGATCTAAACCATAAAAAGCAATTGCTTCATCACGTTTGCTTTCAATGTCAATTAAGTCCTGACGAACTGGGTTACCGGTTAAAACAATTTTCTCTTTTGGAAAAAAGCGTTCCAAGTTTTGATAGGCCACACAAATTGCATTTGCTTTTTTGCTTAACAATTTATTCGTTATGCCAGGAAAAGAGTTTTGCTCTTGAACCACTGTCGGAATTCCTGCCGAACCTGCCGCCTGTAATAAAGGCCCGCTGGCAAAACCACCCGTTCCAATTACAACATTAGGTTTAAACTTTTTTATTATTCTTTTTGATTCCAATAAACTGCTTGCGAGCTTAAGCGGAAACATCAAGTTTTGTAATGTCAATTTTCGCTGTAAACCAGCAATCCAAAGACCTTTTATTTCGTAACCTGCCTGAGGCACTTTCTGCATTTCCATTTTATCTTTGGCACCTACAAAAAGAAATTCTGCATCAGGAAATTGTAATTTTAATTCATTTGCAATTGCAATCGCAGGATAGATATGTCCTCCTGTTCCTCCTCCGCTAAGTATGAATTTATACTTTGTCATCTTTCTAAAAATTACAACTTTTTAAAATTTATTCTTTTTTAATTTTATTTATTCAAAACCGCATTCATTGGGTTTCTTGAATTGTCTTCTATAGAATAGGCAGGCTCTTGCTCATAAATCTCTTGAGAAATCACATCATCTTCTGCCAACTCTTTATCAATTAATCGCTGTAAAGCTTCTTTTCTTTTTTCTTTTTCTAATTTCTCTTCAGCGATTTCATCTTCTTTTTTCGTTACACTAATGATAATTCCAAGTCCAAGACAAGTCATCCAAATCGAGCTACCTCCACTACTTATTAATGGAAGCGTCTGTCCTGTAACCGGCAATAATTCTACCGCAACTGCCATATTAATCATGGCCTGAAATATCATCGGAAAACCGACACCTACAACAACTAATTTCCCAAACAAAGTAGGCGCTTTATGAGATGCAATCACAAATCTGAACAAAAGCAACAAATACAAAACCACTATCGAAACTCCTCCTACCAAACCATATTCTTCTACAATAATGGCATAAATAAAGTCGGAAGAAGATTGTGGCAAAAAGTTTTTCTGAACACTTTTTCCAGGACCTAATCCTCCTAATCTTCCTGAGGCAATTGCAATTTTTGCTTTTTCAATCTGATAATCGTCTTCATCTGGCTTATCAGTTGTAAAGTTCGTAATACGGCTTTCCCAAGTTGAAACCCTGCTAAAGAATCTTGAATCTGGAAAAGCTTTTGCCACCAAAAGGAAAAATGCCAACATTGCAATTCCCGAACCAATGATAAAAGCAATATATTTTAACGGATACTTTCCAATAAATGTGAGCATTAAAACCATTGAAAAGATTAAGGCTGTTGTTGAAAAGTTCGCTGGTAAAATCAATATTAACGTAATAAACACCGGAACCCAAAGCTGAATTAACGAGGTTTGAAAAGGTTCATTTTCTTCTTTTGTTTTCGATAAATATCTTGCAACATAAATAAACAAAACAATAGATGCCAATGTTGATGTCTGGAACGTTATTCCAATAAAAGGCACCTGAATCCAACGGCTTGCATTTGCTCCTGCAATCACAGTTCCTTTTAAAAGCGTATAAATCAATAAAATCCAAACCACCGGAAGCGCAATTTTTGAAATTGCTCTAAAATAATGATATGGCACTCGATGCACCCAGTAAATGATTAAAAAACCAATACAAATATGTGCCAAGTGTTTTACCAAATAACCTAGTGTATTCCCCGTCCCATGCCCTATATAAGCTAAATTACTACTCGCACTAAAAACAGGCATAAACGAAAACAAAGCCAATAAAGCCACGAATGACCATATTACCCTATCTCCTTTTAGTTTGTTTACTAGCTCTTTCATAATTCTTTCGTTTCAGGTTATTCTTGTTTCAAATTTCACGTTTCTTCTAACTTGAAACTTGAAACTCTTTATTTTCTACAAGTTATGGACAGCTTGCTTGAATTGTTTTCCACGGTCTTCATAGTTTTCGAATAAATCGAAACTTGCGCACGCTGGAGACAATAAAACTACATCGCCTTTTTCTGTTAATCTTTGAGCCGTTTTTACAGCATCATTCATATTATTTACTTCAACCATAATATCAACAACATTTCCAAATGCATCTATAATTTTACGGTTATCAATTCCAAGACAGATAATAGCTTTTACTTTTTCACGTACTAACGACATTAATTCGTTGTAATCGTTTCCTTTATCAACACCTCCAACAATCCATACCGTTGGTGCATTCATACTATCTAAAGCAAAGAAAGTAGCATTTACATTTGTTGCTTTTGAATCGTTGATATATTGAACGTTTTGTATTTTTAATACTTTTTCTAAACGGTGCTCAACACCTTGGAAATTAGATAGACTTTCACGAATCGTTGCATTTCTAATTTGCATCAATTTAGCTACAGAGCTTGCTGCCATGGCGTTTTTCATATTATGTTTTCCTTCTAACGCAATGTGTTCTGTATCCATTGTAAACTCTTCTTGGTTGATCTTTATTTCCATTTTGTTGTTTTTTATAGAAGCCCCTTCATCAAATTTTTTCGTCAATGAAAAAGGAATTAGTTTTGCTTTTGTTTTGTTCTTTTTTAACCATTCTGCAGTTGCCTCATCATCAGCATCGTAAATGAGATAATCATTTTCAGTCTGGTTCATTGTTATTCGGAACTTCGAATTGATATAATTTTCATATTTATATTCGTATCGATCCAAATGATCTGGACTAATATTGGTTATAATGGCAATATCTGGTCTGTAATTTATTATTCCGTCTAACTGAAAACTGCTTAATTCAAGAACGTATGCATCATATTTGTTTTCTGCCACCTGCCAGGCAAAGCTTTTTCCGATATTTCCTCCCAATCCTACATTCAGTCCTGCATATTTCAGCAAATGATGTGTTAGCATTGTCGTGGTGGTTTTACCATTACTTCCTGTAATCCCAATGGTCATTGCTTCTGTGTAAGGAATCGCAAATTCTATTTCCGAAATCACTTTAATTCCTGCTGCAATAAGTTTTTTTACTATTGGAGATTTGTCTGGAATTCCTGGGCTTTTCATGACCACATCTGCATTCAGGATCAAATCTTCTGTATGCTGCTCTTCCTCCCAAGCAATTTTATTAATGATAAGAACTTCTTTATAACTCTCTTTTATTTTTCCAAAATCCGACACAAAAACATCGTAACCTTGTTTCTTTCCGAGGATCGCGGTTCCTACTCCGCTTTCTCCTCCACCTAAAACTACTAATCTCATTTATCTTAATTTTAGGGTAATGATTGATAAAATGGCCAGCATCACTGCTACAATCCAGAAACGGGTTACGATTTTACTTTCGTGATATCCCTTTTTCTGATAATGATGATGAAGCGGTGACATCAGGAAAATTCTTCGTCCTTCTCCGAAACGCTTCTTTGTATATTTAAAATAACTCACTTGAATAATTACTGAGGCACTTTCTGCTAAGAAAATTCCGCAGAATAAAACAATCAATATTTCTTTACGAACTGCAATGGCTAAAACAGCAATGATTCCTCCTATTGTTAAACTCCCTGTATCTCCCATAAACACCGAAGCGGGAAAAGAATTATACCAAAGAAATCCAATGAGTGCCCCAACAAATGCGGAGATAAAAACTGTCATTTCTCCCGAATTGGGTATATACATTATATTCAGATAATTGGAAAAAATGATATTACCAGAAACGAATGTGAATATCCCGAGTGCGAGGACAGATATGGAAGAGGTTCCTGCGGCGAGTCCATCAATTCCGTCTGTTAAATTTGCTCCATTTGAAACTGCTGTAATAATGAAAATAACTACCGGAATAAACACTAACCAAGCCCATTTTTCATATCCATCTCCCATAAAAGATAGGACTTCAGCATAGTCAAATTCATTGTTTTTTACGAAAGGAATTGTAGTTGCTGTAGATTTCTCTTCAATACCTGCAGGCACTATAACTGTCGAATTTGCAGCTGTTTTAAAAATATCTGCTCGACCTGTATCTGTTCTTACTGTAACTGCTGGATTAAAATAAAGAACTGCTCCAACAATGATTCCTAGACCAACTTGACCAATAACTTTAAAAATACCTTTTAATCCTTGTTTATCTTTTTTGAATATCTTGATATAATCGTCAACAAAACCAATTGTTCCCATCCATAGAGTAGTTACAATCAGCAAAACGATGTAAATGTTGTGCAATCTTGCAAATAACAACACAGGAATAAGAGTAGCAAAAATGATAATTAAACCACCCATTGTTGGCGTACCTGCTTTTTCATTCTGACCGGCAAGACCAAGCTCACGTACAGTTTCTCCAACTTGTTGACGGCGTAAAAAGTTAATTACTCTTTTACCATAAATAGTCGATAAAAGCAACGAAAGCATAAATGCCAAAGCTGATCTAAATGTGATGTACTGGAAAACTCCTGTTCCAGGAATATCCAATGTCTTATCAAAATATTCAAATAAATAGTACAGCATATTTTTCTATTTTTTTAAATTCCAATTTGAAACTCCAAATCCAATGGTGGTATTTGAACTTAAAATTTTATTATTATTTGTTTAGTTGCTCTAAAATCTCTTTTACTGTTTCCATATCATCAAAATGATGGCGAACACCATTTATTTCTTGATAAGTTTCATGTCCTTTGCCTGCAATTAGGATAATATCATTTGGCTGAGCCAATTGACAAGCTGTTTTAATTGCCTGTTTTCTATCTGTAATTCGCAGCATTTTTTTATAATTGTGGGGCTCAACTCCTTGTTCCATCTCATCCAAAATAACCTCTGGATCTTCATTTCTAGGATTATCTGAGGTCAAAACTGCTTTATCACTCATATCCGAAGCAATCTTTGCCATGATAGGACGTTTTGTTTTATCGCGATTACCTCCACATCCAACAACAGTAATTAGCTGTTCATTTTTTGTTCGAATGTCATTAATGGTTTTCAAAACATTTTCAAGCGCATCTGGCGTATGAGCATAATCTACAACAGCAGTAATCTTTTCATTTGAAACAATGTATTGGAAACGTCCCGAAACACTTTCTAAATCAGACAGCAATCTCAATGCTTCTAAACTATCAATTCCTAGTTCTACAGCTGTTCCATAAATCGCTAAAACATTGTATGCATTGAAAGTACCGATCAGTTTTACCCAAACTTCATTATCATTTACTTTCAACAACAATCCAGATAATTGGCTTTCTAAAATCTGCGCTCTATAATCTGCATAAGATTTTAAAGCATAAGTCCTTTTTATAGCGACGGTATTCTGTAGCATTACAGAACCGTTTTTATCATCAATATTTGATAAAACAAAAGCTGATTTTGGAAGTGAATCAAAAAAAGACTTTTTAACGTCTCTATATTCTGCAAATGTTGGATGATAATCTAAGTGATCATGAGAAAGATTTGTAAAAATTCCTCCCACAAAATGCAAAGCTTCAGTACGTTTTTGATGAATACCATGAGAACTTACTTCCATAAAGCAATGCGTCACTCCCGCTTCGGCCATTTCATTTAAATAATGATTGATAGTCAAAGAATCTGGTGTTGTGTGCGTTGCTGGGTATTCTATTTTATCTACTACGATTTTTACAGTTGATAATAATCCAACTTTAAAACCTGCTTTTTGAAACAATTGAAATAACAATGATGCAATTGTCGTTTTACCATTTGTTCCTGTTACACCAACCAATTTTAGTTTTGAAGATGGATCTTCAAAATAATTAGCCGCCATAAAAGCCAGCGCTGTATTGGTATCTTTTACTTGAATATAAGTTACATCATTTGCAATAGTTGCTGGAAATGTATCGCAAATAATCGCTTTTGCCCCTAGCTGAATTGCTTTTTCGATATAATCATGTCCATCTGAAAGTGAACCACGAATTGCTACAAAAACATCATTTGCTTCTACTTTACGTGAATCAAATTCAATTTTCTGAATAGCCGCATCTGTCGAACCTTTTACAGATTCAATAGCTACTTTATATAATATGTCTTTTAATACTTTCACGATAATTCTAATACAATTGTTGCGTTCTTGCTAATACTGGTTCCCGCTTGAATCGATTGATTCTTCACTTTTCCCATTCCATTTACTTTTACTTTCAAACCTAAATTCTCCAGTAAAGCAATTGCGTCCATTCCAGGCATTCCTTTTAAATCTGGAATCTGATTCATTTTTTTATTTGACTCAGCAGTATATTTTTCATAACTAGCATCCTGCTTTGGGATTCTAGAATCTAATTTTTTAATCTTATTTGTTGAAGGCGCGTCTGTAAAAATCTTTTGCGCTATCCTCTTAAAAACTGGTCCTGCAACATCTGCTCCGTAATAATTATTCTTAGCTGTATTTGGCTTATGAACCACTACAATGCAAGAATATTTTGGATGATCTGCTGGAAAATACCCTGCAAAAGAAGAGGCGTAGTACATTCCTTCTCTTCCTGCTTTACCATAATTAACCATCGCGGTTCCAGTTTTTCCTGCCATCGAGAAATCTTTCGAATACAGTTTAGAAGCCGTTCCTTTTTTCACCACATTTTCTAAAACTGCTTTTACTTTTTTAAGCGTTTCAGGCGAGCAAACCTTTGGATTGATTACTTCTGTATCAAACTTTTTAACCGTTTTGTTCCATTCTTTAATTTCAGAAACAAATTGCGGTCTTACCATTACCCCGTTATTCGCAATCGAATTATAAAGAGCCAATGTTTGCATTGGTGTAACCGAAACCGAGTATCCAAAAGCCATCCACGGAAGTGAAATTCCTGACCAGCTTTTATCTCCAGGATGCGGAACAATTGGTCTACCTTCTCCTTTAAAATGCAATCCTAATGGCTTATCTAAACCAAAACTTTTAATATGATTTACAAACTTTGAAGGGTTGCTTTTATAATTATCATAAACGGCTTGAACCATTACAGTATTTGACGAAAGTTCGAATCCGCGTGCTAAAGAAACTTTTCCGTAACCACCATGATGCGAATCGCGTACAGACCTTCCATAATACTTAACAACACCATTATGACTATCATAAACTGTGCTTGTATCAGCTACTTTATCTTCTAAAATCGCTATTAAATCAACTAATTTAAAAGTCGATCCTGGTTCGTGAGATTCTGCAATTGCGTAATTTGTTGTCTCGTAATACGATCCGTCTTCTGCTCTTCCTAAATTCGAAATTGCTTTAACATATCCCGTCTCTGTTTCCATTACCACAACGCAACCGTGATCTGCCTCGTAATCTTGCAATTGTTTCAGCAAAGCGTGATGTGCAATATCCTGAATAAAAACATCTATAGTCGAAATCACATCGTAGCCATCAATTGGATCTACTTCATTTACGTCACGAATTGGTTTCCATTGTCCTTTTGCAATTTTTTGCTTTAAAATCTTACCGTCTTTCCCGTTCAAATAATTTTTAAAAGCCCATTCAATTCCTTTTCCTACTTCTACTCCCGTTGCTGGATCAATTCGGTCGTAACCAATTGTTCTCTCTGCAATTTTACCGATTGGATGCTTTCTAACCGTTTCTTGCTCAACAATAATTCCTCCTTTAAAAGCTCCTAAATTGAATAATGGAAAACCTTTAATTTTCACATATTCCGTATAACTTAAATTGCGTGCAATCAAATAATAACGATTTTTATTTTCGCGCGCTTTTCGCAATTCTTTCTGAAAATAACCACTTGGTTTATCTAAAACAGTTGCTAGAGAATCTGACAATTGTTTTACATATTTCTCAAAAGTTTCTGTTTTTGGCGCTTTTGCATCAAAACGAATTTCATAATTCGGAATCGATGTTGCCAATAAACTTCCGTCGGCAGAATAAATATTTCCTTTATTGGCAGGGATTACAAAGTTTCTTACCGTACGCTGTTTTGCCAGTTTTCTGTAATAATCTCCGTCAACCCATTGAATATTGGTTAATTTAACAACAATAGCAATTGCCATCACAAAGATGAAAACTGCTACGAGGTAAATTCTGTAGGATATATGTTTATCGTCTACTGCCATATTCTTTTAAAGAAACTTTTTTCTTCTTCTTTTTTAACTTCTATTTTCACTGGAGGAACTGTTGATGGATAGATTTGTTTTTCTAACATTTTATCCGAAATAGTCGACTCCATTTTTAACTTCATCAATTCTGAACGTCGATCGACGAATTCAGATCTCAGCTCTTTTACTTCATTATTTAATTTTGCGATTTCAAAAACTTTCTGTTCATATCGTTGTGTATTGGCAATCATCAAAATGGCTAGCAGAATTATAAAAACGATAAAACGCCAATTTTTTACTGCATCTTCATGAATCAGGAATCTTGCTTTTAATATGCTAAATACACCACTTTTCATTATTTCCTACCTTAATATATATTATAGCTTTTCTGCAACTCTTAATTTGGCACTTCTTGCTCTATTATTAATCTTGATTTCTTCATTATCCGGAACAATCAATTTTCCTATTGTTTTGAATGGAACTGAAAAGTTTCCGTAAAAATCTCTCTCTGGTTCTCCTTCAAACATTCCGTTCTTTATAAATCTCTTTACCAAACGATCTTCTAAAGAATGATATGAGATTACTGAGAATCTTCCTCCTGGTTTTAAAATCTCCAATGACTGCTCAATAAATTCTTTTAGAACATCCATTTCCTGATTTACCTCTATTCGGATTGCCTGATAAATCTGAGCCAAAACTTTGTTTCGAACTTTCTCTGGCAAAAACTTTTTCAGAACATCTTTTAATTCTTCAGTCGTTTTGATTGGATAATCTTTTCTCGCTTCTACGATTGTTCTTGCCAAAACTGGCGCGTTCTTCAACTCCCCATAATCAAAAAAAACACGACGCAAATCCTGTTCTTCATATTCGTTAACCACCCGATAAGCATTTAAATCATTTTTTTGACTCATCCGCATATCTAGTTCGGCATCAAATCTTGTAGAAAAACCTCTTTCGGGAACATCGAATTGATGCGATGAAACTCCCAAATCTGCCAAAATTCCATCTACTGCTTTTACTCCGTGAAAGCGCAAAAACCTTTTTATGAACCTAAAATTCTCATTTATCAAAGTAAACCTTTCGTCTGGCAATGCATTGGCAAGCGCATCTTCGTCTTGATCAAATGCAAACAGCCTTCCGTTTGGCCCTAATCTTTTTAAAATCTCTTTTGAATGACCACCGCCTCCAAACGTAACATCTACATACACACCATCAGGTTTAATATTTAAACCATCTACTGTTGGATGAAGCAAAACCGGATTATGATATTCCATTGTCGTCGTCATTAATATTTCCCATTACTTCTTCGGCTAGATCTGCAAAATCCATATCTTCGCCGCTAATTGATTTCTCGTATAAATCTTTATCCCAAATCTCAACAATATTAACCGCAGATGAAAAAACCACATCTTTAGAAATACTTGCAAACGTTACCAAATCTTTTGGTACAAGCAATCTTCCTAGTGCATCAACCTCAACTACTTTAACACCAGCAGTAAACCTTCTAATGAAATCGTTGTTCTTTTTTACAAAGCGATTAAGCTTGTTGATTTTTTTCATCATCGCATCCCATTCTACCATAGGATACAACTCTAAACACGGCTGAAAAACAGAACGCTTCAAGACAAATCCGTCTTGAAGAGAAGCCGTCAACTGCTTTTTTAAAGGTGCAGGCATCATTAGCCTTCCTTTAGCATCGACTTTACATTCATATGTTCCAACAATTGTGTTCAAAAAAACTAGTTAACATGTTATACAGCAAAAATATAAAAAATATTACCACATTTTACCACTTTATACCACTTTGTTAATAAGTTTAACCACTTCTCTACCACTTTCCATAATCAGCAATCAATCAATACCTTAACTATTAATTAACAGATTCTTAAATCCATTATTCATTCAAAAAAATAATGCGCTAATTTTCTTAAAAAATTGATTATAATGCATATTTCTTAACATTTGAATATTTCAACAAATACGCCTTTAATTACTGATTTTTAACCATTTACAAATTCTACTCAAATTATCTAGTTAAAAAATGGCATCAAAAATTCATTTTTGTGTAATTAACCCTATATTTGTCGAAATTGAAATTGGCATTAGATTAGATGGACAAACACTATAAAAAAGAAGGCAAATACAGCTATTTTGAAGCTGGAGAAGGAACTCCGATCGTTATTCTGCATGGTTTAATGGGAGGTCTAAGTAACTTTGATGGTGTAGCACAATATTTCCCAACGAAAGGATATAAAGTTGTTATCCCAGATTTGCCAATATACACGCAAAGTATTTTAAAAACGAACGTAAAAAGTTTCGCGAAATACGTAAAAGATTTTATCACTTTTAAAGGGTTTGACAAAGTTATTCTTTTAGGAAATTCTCTTGGAGGACATATTGCTTTGTACCACACAAAACTTTATCCTGAAAAAGTTGCTGGACTTGTAATTACCGGAAGTTCTGGGCTTTACGAAAGCGCAATGGGAGATAGTTACCCAAGAAGAGGCGATTACGAATACATCAAAACAAAAGCCGAAGCTGTATTTTATGACCCAAAAATTGCAACTCCAGATTTGATTGATGAAGTGTACGCAACAGCTAACGACCGCATCAAATTAATCAAAACTTTAACCATTGCAAAGAGTGCAATTCGTCATAACATGGCGAAAGATTTGCCTAAAATGGATGTTGAAACTTGCATTATTTGGGGTAGAAATGACTCTGTAACTCCTCCAAATGTAGCAGAAGAATTTGATAAATTATTGCCCAATTCAACTTTATACTGGATTGACAAATGCGGACACGCCGCAATGATGGAACACCCTCAGGAATTTAATGAAATTCTTGAAAAATGGCTTACTGAAAAGAATTTATAGCCATTAAAATTTATTTTTTTAGGAGGTTTTAAAACGAGAAGGAATATGAAAATTAATACCGCCGAATTTATTATCAGCAATTCTGATGCATCAAAATGTCCGAAGGATTTTTTGCCAGAATATGCTTTTATAGGAAGATCAAACGTAGGTAAGTCATCTTTGATCAACATGCTTACCAACAATAAAAATTTAGCCAAAACATCTGGAAGACCAGGAAAAACACAATTAATTAATCATTTTAAAATCAATAATAATTGGTTTTTGGTCGATTTGCCTGGTTATGGCTACGCTAAAGTTTCAAAGAAAACAAAATCAGTTTTTCAGCAATTTATCACTGATTATTTTGAAAACAGAGAACAATTAGTTTGCGCTTTTGTTTTAATTGATATTCGCCATGAAGCGCAAAATATTGACATCGAATTTATGTCTTATATGGGCGAAAGCGAAATCCCGTTCTGTATTATTTTTACTAAAGCAGATAAAATTAGTAGAACAAAAATAGATTCGCATATTGCAGCATATAAAAAGCAGATGTTTGCAAACAACTGGGCAGAAATGCCTCAGTACTTTGTAACCTCATCTACAGAAGCTACTGGAAAAGAAGAACTTTTATCTTACATTGATCAAGTGAATCAGGAAGTTTTTAAAAACAACTCAGAATTTTAAACTCAAATTCTAAAGTTAAAAAAA
>NZ_DHEI01000058.1:32791-48696 GCF_002399805.1 Flavobacterium sp. UBA4854 | reverse complement strand
TATATGAGTATGTTTCAGCATCGTCAAAAAGAAAGTGAAGTTTAAAAAAACTTCGTTAATTGACCAGATATTAAATATCAAACCAATATTCTAAAGTAATATCATTAAACTCAAACATATTTTTTAAAGAAATTATTGTTTCTTTTTGATAATTCAGACTCTTCAAGAATCTTAATTGTTTTCTTTTGAAGATTAATCTCGTTTGAGAAAATTTCCGATTTAGCAATTATCTCATCATTTGAAGATGTTACTTCTATATTGAGTACATTATACGCTAAAACGTCAACAATATGTAATCCCATTTCGCAAGTTGACTCGCAATTTTTAAAAATATCGTCTTTCTTGAATATATGGATTAACGAAACTATAGAATCACAAAAATATACTGCGCAAGCAACACTTTCATTTTCGATATCCTCAGGAACAAATTGAAGTATAGAATAAGGATCTATAAGCCATTGCGTTCCATCTATTAAATCTGCCCAAGCATCATTCAATAACTTTGTAAAGAATATTTCTCCATTCCAATTATGTCCTTTTGCTGCTTTTTTGTAGGCAAAAAATTGTCTTTGACAATTACACAATGAAAGAAATTTAACTTTTCGATCATCGAAAACAGAAATTTTGTCTTTCACAATTTCAAGATGTTGATAATAGGTATCCATTTTGAGAATTACATTTTTATTTAGGATCTTACTTCAAGAATAAATAAAGCAAACACAAATAACTTCGATTCCAAGTAGAATCTCTCACTCTAAAAGATTTAAAAATAATAACATACGACAAAAATTAAATTTTTATAATCTTCATCAAATCATAATGAATTCTCAAGTTTTATAAATCAACAATATAATTAAAAAACTGTGATTACTTTTCAAAAGCATAAACCAAAGTAAACGTCCCTTCAAAATTATCTGATTTGATTTCTTGATAATGTACATCAAAATCCTTAACCAAATTATCAAAATGAAGACTTGCTTGCGTTTGGTTTTCTCTTAAAGAGAAGTTGTTTACATTAATATGGTCTTTAAAACTAATACCTTTTTCATTTCTAATTTTAAAGATTGCCTCTTTGGCTCCCCAAATCACGGTAAGTTTTTTTATGTACTCTTCTACAAATTCTGGTTTTAAATAACTGCATTCAAAATCAGTGAATTTATCTGCAATTCTCTGAATTTTTTCACGTTGTAATTCCATATCAATTCCAACCTTTTCTTTACTTATAATTATCGCCGCAAAATGGTAAGAATGTGTAATTGAGATATGATTATCACAATCAAAATACGGCTTTCCAAATTCATCATAATGCAGATCTTTATCTGTAAAACCCATTTCCTGAATCAGCATTCGAACACTTAGAAAAGCACGCTGATGCATCTGAGATTTCATTCCGTCCAGTCTTCGCTGTGTTTTTTCTTTCAGCGTTACTCTTTTGTACAATTCATCAAAAGATTCGGTTATTTCCCAAATTAAGATTTTAGTAGTTTCATTGAATTGTATGGTCTGGAATAAAGGCATTTTTTTAATTATAAATTATGAGTTGTGAATTATGAGTTTTTAAACTATATAAGTAACGTAAGAAAAATAACTTCTAGTTCAAAAAAATGTATTAAGTAAATTTAAGCAATTCAAAACAAAGCGCATTACAAAGAAATCCTTTTTTAAATGAACTTATATCTCTAATATGGTTTAAATCGTTTTATAAACTAATATTCTAAAGATTAAGAAATTAAAGATTTCACAAATCTGACAGAAATTAGTAAAAATAAAAAGCTATTCCTTAAATTTGCAAAAAAATTACAATTATACAAATATAATATAAATGAGTACAACGACTACGCCTTACGTGGCTTTCAAAGTAAAAGACATTTCTCTAGCGGCTTGGGGAAGAAAAGAAATTGAACTAGCTGAAGCTGAAATGCCAGGTTTAATGGCACTTCGCGCTGAATATAAAGACGAACAACCATTAAAAGGTGCTCGTATCGCTGGATGTTTACACATGACGATTCAAACTGCTGTTTTGATCGAAACTTTAATTGCTCTTGGTGCAGAAGTTACTTGGTCTTCTTGTAACATTTTCTCTACTCAAGATCAAGCTGCTGCTGCTATTGCTGCTGCTGGAATTTCAGTTTACGCTTGGAAAGGACTTGACGAAGAATCTTTTGACTGGTGTATTGAGCAAACTCTTTTCTTTGGTGAAGACAGAAAACCATTGAACATGATTCTTGATGACGGTGGAGATTTAACTAATATGGTTATTGATCGTTACCCAGAATTAGTTGCTGGAATTAAAGGTCTTTCTGAAGAAACTACAACTGGTGTTCACAGACTTTACGAAAGAGTAAAAGCTGGAACTTTACCAATGCCTGCAATCAACATTAACGACTCTGTTACTAAATCTAAATTTGATAACAAATACGGATGTAAAGAATCTGCTGTAGATGCTGTACGTCGTGCAACTGACTTAATGTTAGCTGGAAAAAGAGTTGTTGTTTGTGGATACGGTGACGTTGGAAAAGGAACTGCTGCATCTTTCAGAGGTGCTGGTTCTATTGTAACTGTTACTGAAATCGATCCAATTTGTGCTTTACAAGCTGCAATGGACGGTTATGAAGTTAAAAAATTAAACACTGTAATTGCTAATGCTGACATCATCATTACAACTACAGGAAATAAAGATATCGTTCTTGGAGAGCACTTCGAGCAAATGAAAGATAAAACTGTTGTTTGTAACATTGGTCACTTCGATAACGAAATTGATATGGCTTGGTTAAACAAAAACCACGGTGCTTCTAAAATCGAAATCAAACCTCAGGTTGACAAATACAACATCAACGGTAAAGATATCATCATCTTGGCTGAAGGTCGTTTAGTAAACCTTGGTTGTGCTACAGGTCACCCAAGTTTCGTAATGAGTAACTCATTTACAAACCAAACTTTAGCTCAAATCGAATTATGGAATAACAGTGCAGCTTACAAAAATGAAGTTTACATGTTACCAAAACATTTAGATGAAAAAGTTGCTGCTTTACACTTAGCTAAATTAGGTGTTGAACTTGAAGTTCTAAGAGAAGATCAAGCTGCTTACATTGGTGTTGAAGTTCAAGGACCATTCAAACCAGAGTACTACAGATACTAATTGATTTTAGATTGAAGATTTCTGATTTTAGATTTTAGATATCTTTGATTATATATTCAAACCCGACAGGTTTTAAAAACCTGTCGGGTTTTCTGTTTTTATGTTTCAGACAAAACATTTCTATCAAAAAATTGTACTTTTATAAATATCTGCTTACTTTTAATAACCAGAATAAGAATCTATTTATCAAATACTTAAATAGTAAAAAATTGAAAAAAACATCTTATTTACTCGTCTTCTTATTTTTACTAAGTCTCCCACAAATTATTTTTTCTCAGGAAAAAAAGCCTAAAGTTGTGTTAGTACTAAGCGGTGGCGGCGCAAAAGGAATTGCACATATTCCTCTTTTGCAAAAATTAGATTCACTCCACATCGTTCCAGATCTTATTGTTGGAAATAGTATGGGAAGTATCATAGGTGGTTTATATGCAATGGGATATTCGGGTGATAGCATAGAAAAAATCACCAAAGATATTTATTGGGATAAATTGCTAGGCGGAGGTCAGTCATTGCGAGCTGTAAGTGCCGAGGAAAAAAGAGAATTTCAACGCTATTTAGTTGGAATAGGTGTTAAAGACGGAAAACTTAACAGCATTGGCTCTCTCTTAAATGATCAAAATCTAAGAGAATACCTCTCTGAATTAACTTTCCCTGTCTACAATGTCAAAGATTTTGACAGTCTCCCGATTCCTTTCAGGGCGATGGCTACAGACTTGGTCGAAGGAAAAGAAGTTATTTTAAGTAAAGGAAGTTTATCCTACGCCATGCGCGCCAGTATGTCGCTACCTGCCATCTTCAAACCAATGCCTTACGGAAAAACAGTTTTGGTAGACGGAGGAGTATTAAATAATTTCCCGACTGATGTTGCTAAAGAAATGGGCGCCGATATTATTATTGGAAGTGATGTCGGAGGCGGAATGGAACCTGTTGATAAGCTCAACAATCTTATGACCATATTAATGCAGACCAGTATGTTCCCGAGCAACATTAAAAATCCTGCAAACCGCGATTTATGCAACATATTGGTCGATCATTTGCCCAACTTGCGTTTCTCTACTGCAGATTTTGCAGATAGCAACGAAATCTACAAAGACGGTAAAATTGCCACAAATCAAAACCTTCCAGCTTTAATTGCTCTATCAGAAAAGCTAAAAGGATTTGAGCAGCGAACCCACAAATTGCCTGATATGCCAAATGAGTTTGTATTGGACACAATCGTTTATAAAAAAATAAGCCCCGAAAATATGCCTCTCGTTGTTGGAAGATCAAATCTTAAAACTCATGTAAAATATACCACCAAAGATTTAATAGCAGGCATTAACAGAGCAATGGGAACCAATCTTTTTGATGAGATTACGTATAGCTATTTCATAAAAGACGAAGATAAACTAGGAATTACATTATTCGGATTTGAACGCGCTAAAAATCAATTAAATACATCAATTCATTATGATACTTATAGAGGTGTCGGAATAATTTTTAACTACACAGGAAGAAATGTTCTTGCCGATGCATCTCGTCTTCTTTTAACAGTAGATATTGCCGAACAGCCAAAAGCAAGAATCAATTATCAGAAAAATTTTGGACAACACCGAGAATGGTGGTGGATGTCTGAGGCCTATGGAGCTTTACTTCGCCAAGAAATTTATATCAATGGTAAAGCTTCAGATAATATACTTTATAACACTCTTGAAATCAACAATGAGATAAACAGAAATTTAAATTCTCTAAAAAGTTATGTTGGTTTTGGACTAAACTATAGTTACACAAATCTAAAACCAAAATATGACCGTGAATACAACCCCAATTATTTAAGTATCAACAACTACAGCTTTAACAATATCGAGTTCAACTTGCATTATTCTTATAATGACATGGATAAAGTTTTCTTTGCCACCGACGGAACTATTATAAAATCAAACATAGCGCGATCACTTCTTACCGATCTTGATGCCTCACTTTACGATCCAGACTTTAAGCGTATTTCTGGCTCAACAAATGGCTACACTAAATTGGGTTTAACTTATGAAAAGAGATTGCCCATAAAAAAGAAAATTACGGGAATTGTAGGTTTTGATTCCTATTTTATTTTTCAGGATAAAGAAAAAAATGACGATCTTCCATTTTCAGGACTTGGCTATGCAGCAAAATATTTCATAGGAGGCATTATTCCAAGTTCTGGCAGTAACCGCTTCACATTTGCAGGGCTTCATGAAGATGAACTGAATGTAACGCAATATATGGGGCTCAAACTTGGATCTCAAATAAACTTAATCGGAAAAATTTATCTTACTCCTCATTTCAATGTTGCTTCTGTAGGTTTTGACAATTTCAACGATTATATAAAACATGTCTTCAATCCAAAAGGAAATTGGGATGACAACATCGATACCAGTTTAGTAATATCAGGAGGCGCAGCAATTTCCTATCAATCTATTTTAGGCCCGATTCATTTTGACACTTCTTGGATAAATAATATAGACAAAGTAAGATTATTTTTTAGCGTAGGACTATCACTCAATCCGTGAGAGAAACAATTAAATCTAAAATCTCAATTCAGAAATTTAAAATAATCTGGGCGTGCCATAATTTAAGAAAAGGCCTAATATGCTTTGCACACATTAGGCCTTTTCTTAAATTATGTCGGGCTATCCGCACTACTTCGGTAGTTTGCTCCTATCCCTCACGCTCACGTAGACTAAGAACCAATTAATTTAACAAGACATTTACAGGTTTTATTAGTTTATAACTTTAAATTTGAACTTAAAGCCTTTTAAATTCAAAAAATGATCGAAAAAATTTCCTGTGACATTCACGGTTCAAAAGAGATGTCTTTTACCTGCATTCATATCGCAACTGCAATAGATTCCAAAAATCAAGTCGGATTTTTCTATTCAGAAGCCGAGGAAGATCTTCCACAAATTGCTTGGTGTGGTTCCTGCGAGCAATATCTTTTGGATAATGGTGAAGAATGGACAGAAACTTTTCAATCTCTCGCCGATTTCAAAATGCTTTGCTCGGATTGTTTTGAAGAATCAAAAAACAAGGAAGCAGAAGTTCATCTTAGATAAATTCATTTCACATGAAAAAGATTATTGCTCTTTTTATATTCGCCCTTTTTACTTGTTCAGTATTCGCCCAAAGTAATGACATTTGGACTGCATTCTCAAATAAAGACAGCACGCTTACTGGATTTAAAGATAAAAACGGAGTAGTCAAAATAGAACCAAAATTTACTGGATTTACAATCGCACAAAAATTTGAAAACATAATGGCCGTTTCTGAAGAAGTAAACGGCAAATGGAACAGCTATTATTTAACCAAACAGGGAAAAATTGTTGGAGCCGACAGCTTGTATGTTTTTGACAATGGACCCGATTGTGAAAATGAAGGATATATTAGATTTAAAGACCGCAAAACAGATAAAATGGGAATCTTTAATAGCGAAGGAAAAATTGTAATTTCAGCTCAATACAGTAATTTGACCAAAGTAAGAAACGGAATAATTAGTGCTTTAAAAGATGCCGAAAAGCAACAAGATGGGGAACACTTTTTCTGGAAAGGTGGAAAAGAGTTTTTAATCGATATAAACAACAAAATTCTTATTGAAGATTTTGCTTATAATGATAATTTAAATTTCTATTCTGCAGAAAAATCAAAAGAACCTAACAAAGATCCAATAAGAGAAAGCTTTCTTGGAGTTGATGGACAATACTACTCCTTTATAAATTTTGAAAAAGAGTTTAAACATTGGCTAGAAAACACCTTACTTAAAGATTTATCTAAAGCCAATTTAGAAAAACATTCTTTCGATAAAATCACCTATTGGAAAGAACCAGACGGCTGGATCCATGCCACGAAAACAAAATTTATCAATCAGAATTATACTTATTTAAAACTAAAACTTCAGGAACTTAAAAATCCAAAAACAGATTATTTTATTTCTTCTGGCGGATTAAATCAGTTTATTTTTGAATCGGACGAATACGACATTTATTTCAACAATTGTAACGAATCTAAAGATTGGATTTATCCAACAATGGATATTGTTATCAATCCAAAAAACAAAACCGATCGCGGGCAAGATCATTTTGAATTTTTAAGAACAGAAAACGGATACAAGCTAATAAGTGTTTCTTCTAGAACAGATAATCTTAAATAATTTTCAGCTTTAAAGTTTACCTTTGTAAAAAAGTGAACTATGAAGAATTTTCTATTTTTATTTCTCGCTATAATTTTCGAAATCATTGCTACTTCAGCATTAAAAAAGTCCGAAGAATTTACCAAAATGCTTCCTAGCATTATTACAATTATTGGTTATTGCGGTGCTTTTTACTTTTTAAGTTTTGCTATTAGAACCATTCCAGTTGGTTTTGCTTATGCTATTTGGTCTGGGGTTGGTATTGTTTTAATTACGATTATTGGCGCTATTTTCTTTAAAGAAATTCCAGATTTGCCAGCAATTATAGGTCTTGCTTTAATTGTAATTGGCGTTATTGTGATCAATGTTTTTTCTAAAACAACGGCACATTAATTTAAATTTCAAAAAATGATTTTTAGAAAAGCTCTACTTTCTGATTTAGAAGAAATGCAAAAATTATTTGCAGAAACCATTCAATCTGTTTGCAAAAGCGATTATAATTCAGAGCAAATTGAGGTTTGGGTTTCTGGTGCGAAAAACAAAACACGTTGGATTGAAGTTATTGAAAAACGATTGGTTTTATTAGCCATTATCGAGAACCAAATTACTGGATTTGGAACCTTAAAAGACAAAAATTACATTGATTTCTTCTACATTCATAAAGATTTTCAAAGACAAGGAATTGCAGATAAAATTCTAAAAGAATTAGAATTAGAAGCTAAAAATCAGCATTCAAAAATTATAACTTCAGATATCAGCATAACAGCAAAACCATTTTTTGAAAAGAAAGGTTATATTGTAAAAACCGAGCAGCGAAACATCAGATTAGGCGTTGAATTGATTAATTACAAAATGGAAAAAGAGTTATAGTAAATTCGCTTATAACTCTCGCAAAGCCGTAGAGTTTTATTTTAAGTTTATAATCTTTGTAGACTTACTTTAAGATCTTTCGACTTCGCTCAGGAAAACAAAATTGAGAAAAACCTTTTCCTCCTTTGCGTAAATCTCTGCGCTCTTTGCGGTTAGAAAAAACTCAGCAAGTTTCGGATTTTATACCTTTAAAAACCAATCGATCTTTGTATTATAAAATTGAATGAAGATGAACACACAGGAAACCATCAATTATAATCGTATCGCTGAAGCTATAGATTATATCAAAGCTAATTTTAAAGATCAGCCCAATCTGGATGAAGTTGCAGAAAAAGTACATTTAAGTCCGTTTCACTTTCAACGACTTTTCAGCGAATGGGCAGGAACGAGTCCGAAGAAGTTTTTACAATATACGAGCATCGAACATGCAAAAAAACTACTCAAAGAAAATCAGGCAACCATTTCTGAAACAGCTTTTGAAACAGGACTTTCAGGAACAAGTCGTCTACATGATTTATTTGTAAATATTGAAGGTATGACACCTGCCGAATATAAAAACGGAGGAAAAAATCTTGAAATCAACTACAGTTTTGCTGAAAGTCCGTTTGGGAATATTGTTGTTGCCTCTACTTCAAAAGGCGTTTGTTTTATGGCTTTCGCCGAAGATGAAATAACTGGATTTATCGCTTTAAAAGATAAATTCCCGAATGCCCAATTTTCGAAAAAACTGGATTTATCTCAACAAAATGCCTTATTCATTTTTCAAAACGACTGGAGTAAATTATCAGAAATTAAATTGCATTTAAAAGGAACCGATTTTCAATTAAAAGTTTGGGAAGCTTTGCTAAGAATCCCAATGGGACAGCTTTCTACTTACGGTTCTATTGCGCATCAAATTCAAAAACCAAATGCTTCTCGCGCGGTTGGAACAGCAATTGGAAGTAATCCTGTTGCGTTTTTAATTCCGTGTCATCGCATTATCCAATCTTCAGGAACATTTGGCGGTTATATGTGGGGAAACACCCGAAAAACAGCAATTATTGGTTGGGAAGGCGCGATAACTAATTCAGAAATATAGTACAATACCGCAAGTTTCAGATTTTTTCGCCTATACTTTTTTAAAATCTTTGCATCATAATAAAACAATATAAAAAATGCAAAAATTTAAAAACAAAGTAGTGTTTATTACGGGCGGAACAAACGGAATGGGTTTTTCAACAGCCCAAGAATTTATCAACAATGGAGCTAAGGTCATTATAACTGGACGCAGTCAGCAAACCGTAGATAAAGCGATTGACAGTTTAGGAGCAAATGCTGTTGGAATTGTATCAAATGCTGGAAAAATATCTGATATTTTAGAGTTGCAAAATAAAATTAAAGCACACACTAATAAAGTGGATGTTTTATTTGTTAACGCAGGATATGGAAAATTTGGACCTATCGAAGCAGTAACTTTATCCGATTTTGATGAAATATTTGATATGCTGGTAAAAGGAACTTTTTTTACTGTACAGCAACTATTACCAATAATGCCAAAAGGTAGTTCTATAATCCTTAACACCACATTTTTAACAGAAGTTGGTCATTCAAACATGTCTGTTTATACTGCTGCAAAAGCAGCCGTGCAATCTTTTATAAAAACATTTGCTTCAGAATGTACTTCTAAAAACATTCGTGTAAATGGCGTTAGTCCTGGGTATATTAAAACAAATATTTTCAATAATACCGGAATGAGTACAGAACAAATTCAAGGAACAATTGAGGCAGTTACTCCAACTCTACCCTTCAAGCGTTTTGGAGAACCTTCAGAAATAGCAAAAACAGTTCTTTTTCTAGCCTCAGAAGATGCTTCTTACATACATGGAATAGAAATTACAGTAGATGGCGGATTATCACGAACTAAATAATGGAAACAATTTTAGCATCTCAAAATTGGGAAAACATCACCGAATCTATGCACGAAAATGGCTTTGCTATTATTTCAAATGTGTTGAATAATGAACAGTGCGAAGACTTAAAATTTGATTATGACAATCCAAATCTATATCGAAAAACAGTTGTCATGGAACGCTATCGATTTGGTTTAGGAGAATACAAATATTTTAATTATCCTCTTCCTGATTTGATCGAAAAAATTCGGTCTTCGATTTATCCTAAACTGGCTCCAATTGCTAATTCTTGGATGAAAGCTCTGAATATCAATACAATTTTTCCAATAAATCATTCAGAATTATTACAACAATGTCATGACAATAATCAGCTTAAAGCAACGGTCTTAATTTTAAAATATGGCGAGAGAGGATTCAACACTCTGCATCAGGATTTATATGGAGATGTTTATTTCCCGATTCAAATTGTGCTTTTTCTATCTGCACCCGATGAGGATTTTACTGGTGGCGAATTTGTTCTTACACAGCAAACACCAAGAGCACAATCTAAAGCGATTGTTTTGAAACCCAAAAAAGGAGATATTCTAGTTTTTTCAACCAATTTTAGACCTGTAAAAGGCACAAAAGGATATTATCGCGTGAATATGAAACATGGCGTAAGCGAAATTCATTCTGGTGAAAGATATACACTGGGAATTATTTTTCATGATGCGTTAAATTAAGGTGCAAAGGTTCAAAGGTGCAGAGGCACAAAGTTAAAAACCTTTGAATCTTTGTCTCTTTGTAACTTTGGACCTAAATTATGCTTCAACACAACAAAATTTCAGATTCAGATCTTCGAAATAAAATTAAAAAAGGCGAAATTTGTTTTGGTGGCAACCAGAAATTAAAAATCTATGGAACGCTTAAATGTTCTTCGGGAAAAAGAATGAAACGAGAAAATCGTGTCTTTTTTTCTTCGGAACAAAATGCCTCACAAAATGGTTTCAGACCTTGCGGACATTGCATGAAATCAGAATATCAAAAATGGAAAATGGACTTATTTAATCCTCAAATAGACGAAACAAACAATCTGCTTCCGAAAGATGGAACGGTAAATTATTATGGAAAATTATTCTCTAAAACAGAAGCCGATTTCTATCGTGACACTTTACTAAATACAATCGAATGGAAAAATGACGAGGCAATAATCTTCGGGAAATTAATCTTAACCAAACGAAAAGTAGCTTGGTATGGAGATCAGGAATTTGAGTATACTTATTCGAATACCACCAAAAAAGCGTTGACTTGGACTCCTGAACTTTTAGAATTAAAGAAAATCATTGAAGAGAAAACAGGTGAAATTTTTAATTCTTGTTTACTAAATTTATACCATACTGGCGAAGAGGGAATGGCGTGGCACAGTGATGCCGAAAAAGATTTAAAGAAAAATGGAGCGATTGGTTCTGTAAGTTTTGGTGCTGAGCGTAAATTTGCTTTCAAACATAAAGAATCTAAAGAAACTGTTTCTCTAATTTTGGAACACGGAAGTTTATTGGTTATGAAAGATGAAACGCAAACGCATTGGTTGCATCGATTACCTCCTACAAAAAGTACTCAAAAACCAAGAGTAAATTTGACTTTTAGAACTATTGTGAGATAAAATTTCACTTCTTTTTTGTCGCAACATTTTCATACGAAAGTATCAGCGCATCTTCAAACATTTCGGGTCTTACTTTTGAAAGTTCGACAATTGTCCAACCTTGTTTGCCCCATTTATTTGGAACTTCATGAAAAATTTTTTCGCTTGACGCACAAAAAACAGACTGATCTATTTCGCTTAATTTTATTTCTACCTGATTTCTTTTTTCGTCTAAAGTGGCAAAGATTTTCTTTTTGATTCGAAAGGAAGTTTTGGTAAAATGGGGTCCTTCGGTCGCATCTGGAAATGACATTGCTAATTTTCTAACTTCTTCAATTGAAACCATAATCACAATTTTTAAAGATTAAAACTCACTTTTACCAACCTTGGTTCAATCCATTTTTCAGCACTTCATCGTATTTTTCTTTATCAAAAGAATATAAGTTTGGAGCTTTGTGTGCTACGTTGCTTTTCTTTTCGTCCAATTTGGTCAGAATTCCAATATTGGTAATTTTACGCAAAAAGTTTCTTCGGTCTAGCTTTTTATCCAAAATCGTTTCATACAATTTTTGCAATTCTGGAATTGTAAATTTCTCAGGCAATAAATTGTAACCAATTGGCATTAAGTTCAATTCGATTCTTAAAGTATCTAGAGCTTTATCCAGAATTTCACGATGATCTAAAATAAGTTCAGGAACTTCTTTGTGGTCAATCCATTCTACAACTTCATGCCTGCCGGCCGGATTTGGAAGAATTTTAGAGAAATCTACCAAGGCATAATATCCAATCGTGACAAAACGACGCAGGAGCCATTTCCCTTTTGCTTCTTCAATTTTAAGATATTCCAACGTCTTTTTATCAAAGTGCTGTTTGTTACGATCTACTTTTCCAAAGGTTGCAAATTGCCTTAAAAAAACACCATCAACCCCAGTTCTGCTATTCAATACCGTGATTGCAGCCGTATCTATATCCTGATCAACAGGAATAAATCCGCCTGGCAAAGACCATTTATTGGCTCGTTCCACTTTAATCAATAAAACTTTTAACTGATTATCATGAAAACCAAAAATGACACAGTCTATAGACAGTCCTGGTTGGTAATTTTCGTTATTATCTATAATGTCCTTTAGCATCAGATTGGTATAAATTCTTTCTTCTAATAACTCTGCAATTTACTTCATTTTTATAAAACCAAAATATCTTCTAAAAACAAAGAAGTGATTTTCACTAAAACAGAAGTGTTGAAACTACAATTTTAACGAAAATTTAAAATCAAATTTAAAAAAAATAAGTACATTGCGTCATAATAACACATTAACAATTTTAATTGTTAAAAATAGAATCAAATACAAAGAAAAATAATGCAAGCTGTTCCCATTTTTCTTCAAGTGAGCGTAGAAATTTAAATACAGAAGTTATGATTAACAATCCTTTAAAAAATATCAATAAAAAAATCAGAACCAGAATTTGGTCTTCATTCGGATTTGTTTCAAAAACATATCTTCTGGAAGAATCTCTAAAGTATAGTGAAGAACAGGAGAGAATTTTCAATGAAATGATTGTTGAAACTGATGCAAAAGATAAAAAAGCAAAAAGAGAAGCTTACGAGAAAGCTTTGTACGCCTCTTATAAAGGAATTGGCGCAATGGATTTTATAAATACTGTTTTGAAATAAATACCTACACATCTATATAATTTATAATACTAACCTCACTTCGGTGGGGTTTTTTATTATAAATTTTACACTAATATGAAAGAAAATGGTCTTTTATTAGTTATTTTAGCCGTTTTAAAAGTAAGAATATACACCTATAGAAAGAATCATGGAAAATATCATTGAATCAGAAAGTTACAAAATTCAAAAACCAGAAAACTGGGCGCCTACAATTAACGATGATCAACTTATTGACTATATACAGGAATCGGATTTCTCCAAAAAACAGGTTGAAGAAGGCCGTGATTTCTGCTACTTCTTAGATAAAGTTTACTATACAAGCGATACTGAAAATAGCGAATATGCTTGCGTAGCCTACACGCTTAACGAACCTTCAAACCTTGAAAGTGCTTCGGTAAGAGATGTTGTTGTTGAAGAAAACGAAACTTATTTAATACACAGAATTAGTGTGTTGAGAGATGGTGTTTTGATTGATAAAATTGCTGATACTAAAATTAAAGTTCTAGACAGCGAAAATCAGAGTGAAGGCGGTATTTTGAGCAGCAACAAAAAGGTAAATATTACGATTAAAGATTTAAGACTTTATGATGTTTTAATTACAGAAGATTCGCGTACAAAGGTTTTTACAGATCGTGATTTTATGCGAAAAGAATTTCTTAAATATGTCTATGTAACACCTAGCACTTACTGGGCTTACGGCAAATACAAGTTTTCTTTTATTAATGATAGAAAAGAAAAGATTGCATACAAAAAGACATTTTATAGAGATGAAGAAGGAAATGTAGTGCAACCAGAAATTAATTTCTTAGAAAAAGGAGAACGATATGTTATTGAAAAAGAAAATTACATTAATTCTTTTGATTCAAATAGAGAAATTGCTCCATTTATTGATTTTGCAACAGATCGCAACTGGATTGATTTATCAAATTACATTTCTCCTCTTTACGAAGAAATATACAGTAAAGCCTCTTTAACTGAATTTGCCCCAAAACTGGTAGAAAAACTAGATGCAATTGCAGATCAAGATGAGAAATTACAGTTTGCAATTGATTATGTTCAAAATCACGTTTACTATATTTATAATGCTGATGAAATGAATGGTCACAAACCCCAAGAACCATCAGTAACTTATGAAAATAAACAAGGAGACTGCAAAGCAAAATCAGTTTTGTTGAAAGTAGTTTTAGATTATATCAATGTTGAATCTTCTGTGGTTTTGGTTAACTTCAATTCAGATCATTACATTAAATATTACCTTCCGTCACTATTGACTTTTAATCACGTTATCGTAAAAATCAATTACAAAGGCGGAGTTTATTTTGTTGATGCTACTTCGAGAGATGAATTTGGACTTATTGAAAATCGTGGTTACATCTATTTTATGCATTATTTGGAAGTGAAACCAAATCTTGAATTACAAATTAAAGAACCTTACAGATTTCCTTATTATGGTATAAATGAAAAAGCAGATTTTAATGCTCAAAACAATACCGGAACATTAAAATTGGTTACGACTTACAAAGGAAACCGTGCCAATTATATGCGTAAATATTTCAAAAACACCAACAAAAGAGAAATCATTGACAGCTGGAATAATTTCTTGTTCTATACTTTAAATTATTCAAATGATAGAAACGGAACTGATATTAGAACGATTTTTAAAGATGCAGCGATTGAAATTGTAAGTGATGACAAAAAACAGAATGAATTTACGATTCAGTATAATGCATCAATCGAAAATCCGTATTTTACAGATGCAGAGAAAAATCGTTTCCTAATGTATTTTGATCGCAATGTGGTTAAAAATGGAGCTCGTGATTTTATGCATACTGACCTTTTATTTTGGCATAATTTTGATAATGAGAAATACGAAATTAATCTCACGACAGATCAAAAAATAGATACTCAGGAGAAATATACGATTCAAGAAAGTACCATCACAAATCCTTACTTCGATTTTACAAGCCGTAAAAAAGTAACTAAAAATGGTGCTTCTATAAATATCGATTATAAACCATTAATCAACTTAGAAATTCCGGGTGAAGATTTTGAAGATTTTAGAAATGCACATCACGAAGTTGCAGATAGTAATTTCGGAATTGGAATTGACATTATCGAAGAAGGTTTATTGAATATGCTGAAATACAGCTTCAAGAAACGTCTTAAATAAAATTTGATATATAAAAAACGGGGCCCTAAAAGGCCCCGTTTTTTGTTAAAACTTAATCTGCTAATTCAAAATCAGATCTCAATTTAATATCTGCCGATGAAGTTCCGATCATTACTTCCAAATCTCCTGGCTCAGCAACCCATTCTAATTTATTATTGTAGAAAGAAAGTTTCTCTTTGTCTATTGTAAATTCGATTGTTTTAGTTTCTCCAGCATTTAATTTCACTTTCTGGAAATCTCTTAATTCTAATACTGGTCTTACAACAGAACCAAATTTATCTTTCAAGTACAACTGAGCTACTTCTTCTCCAGCTACTTTTCCGGTATTTTTCAATTGGAAAGAAACTTTAATAGTTTCGTTGCTTTTTATTTTAGTAGAAGAGAGTTTCAAACCAGAATA
>NZ_DHEI01000058.1:29717-32594 GCF_002399805.1 Flavobacterium sp. UBA4854 | reverse complement strand
TTTTCGTCTTTAGCAGGTCTTCCTGTACTGAAATGATTGTAATAAATTGGCACTTGTCCTACTTCTCTCGGAAAAGTCATAGGTAATTTTCCAGACGGATTATAATCTCCAAACAATACATTTGCAATTGCATTTCCTGCTTCAGTGCCTAACCACCAAGTGTATAGAATTGCTGGAACATTATCTGCAGTGTAATTAAAAACTAATGGTCTTCCAGCATTTATTAAAACTACAACTGGTTTTCCTGTTGCCATAACCGCTTTTACTAAATCTTCTTGAACTCCTGGCAAGTGAATATCGCTTCGGCTTTTTGCCTCACCGCTCATATCGTGTCTTTCGCCAATACTTAAAATTACAACGTCAGCTTGTTTGGCTGTTTCAACTGCTTCTGCAAAACCGTCTTTATTGTCGCCAGTAACATCACATCCTTTTGCGTACAATAATTTAGTGTTTTTGCCTACTTTATTTTGTAAACCGTCCCATTGCGAAACTACCCATTGATCGTATTTTACTTCTGGAAGTTCAACAGCCCAAAATCCCATATTGGCTTTGTACTCTTTTACCATTGGTCCAATGAAAGCAATTGTTTTTACACTTTTAGAAATTGGTAAAGTCTGGTTTTCATTCTTCAATAAAACGATACTTTTCTCTGCCATTTCTCGAGCCGCTTTTCTGTGCTCTAAATTGTTTAATGCTTTTTCTTCGCGTTTTGCATCAGAATATTTATAAGGATCATCAAATAGTCCTAATTCGAATTTCTTACGAAGAATGCGTCTTACAGCATCATCAACTAAATCAACAGAAACTCTTCCCTCTTTTACTAATTGAGCTAAATTATAACGATAGGCATTGCTTTCCATATCCATATCGCTTCCTGCAGTAATTGCAGAATAAGCTGCTTCTTTAAGATCTTTAGAGTAACCATGAGCTACCATTTCTCCAATTGATCCCCAGTCTGAAACTACGAAACCTTGAAAGTTCCATTTTCCTTTTAAGATATCTCTTTGCAAATGTGCATTTCCTGTTGCCGGAATTCCGTTAATATCATTGAACGAATTCATGAATGTTGCTGCACCAGCATCTAAAGCTGCTTTAAAAGGAGGCAAATACGTTTCCCAAAGCATTCTTTCGCTCATGTCAACAGAGTTGTAATCTCTTCCTCCAACTCCTGCTCCATAAGCAGCAAAGTGTTTTACGCAAGCCATAACCGAGTTTAAATCTCCCAATTTATTTCCTTGAAAACCTTTTACTCTCGCATAAGCAATTTTAGATCCCAAATAAGTGTCTTCTCCTGCACCTTCCATTACACGCCCCCAACGAGGATCACGACTGATGTCTACCATTGGAGCAAATGTCCAATGAATTCCGCTTGCCGCAGCTTCTGTTGCTGCAACTCTTGCTCCTAATTCGATCGCTGCTAAATCCCAACTTGCTGCTTCCGCTAAAGGAAGAGGAAAAGTCGTTTTGTAGCCGTGAATAACATCTTGTCCAAACAACAACGGAATTTTAAGTCTTGACTGCATTGCCAATTCTTGATATTGTCTGGTATATTTTGTTCCTATAATATTTAACATCGAACCAACTAAACCTTGTTTGATTTCGGCTTGTTTGTTCGGGTTAATGGTAATTGGTCCAGTCGCCTGATTATCGCCAGTGTATTGATTCAGCTGGCCTACTTTTTCTTCAATTGTCATTTTCTTCAACAGATCATTGACTTTCTGATCTATTGACTGCTGCTGTGCAGACGCAATAAGCGAAAGCATAAACAGCGTAACTGTGGTTATTCTTTTCATAGTTTAAGTTTTTACCAAACGTAAGTAGCTACTGCTCCAGCATTTAGTGTGGTTGTGGTTTGTTTTTGATTGTATTTAATATTAAATGTTTCTGCCGAAGCTCCATCATTTTCTACAATTAAAACAGTTTGACCTGATGGAGTTTTGAAAGCTACATTATATAAGTTGCCTGCAATATTACTACCTATTCTTACCGAACCTTCTGGAACAAATTTAGAAGCGTGTCCGATAATATAATATCCCACTTCTCTTTTGATGTTTTGATTTTGATCAATCATCAAAGCTCCTTTACAGGTTGAACATCCTCCTGGCGTAAAAGGTTTGTAGAATTCATCATTTGCTAATCCCCAAGAAAGTGCATTTTTACTCCAGTTTCTCATAGAACCAATAACCACATTTTTCACGCTCCATTTTAAATCAGTTTCAAAATTGGTTCCTGTTCCTGTATATTGTTCTGTAAAATACAAGTCTTTATTTGGAAATTCATTATGAACAGTAGTCAAAGCACTAATATCTCCTTCGTACAAGTGAAAAGCTGATCCTGCTACAAATGGATTTGCTTTTGGATCTCTTAAAATTGTCAAAGGATATTCTGGTTTATTACAGTTGTGATCGTAAACAACGATTTTGGTTTTGATTCCAGCTTTCGCGAAAGCAGGCCCTAAATTATTTCCAATAAAATCTGCTTGCTGCTCTGCCAACATCAATAAACTTGGATTGTTTCCTGGGTGCAAAGGTTCGTTTTGAGGCGTAATAGCGTCAATAACAATTCCGTGAGATTTCATTGCTTGAATATATTTCACAAAATATTCTGCATAAACTTGATAGTATTTTGGCTGTAAACTTCCGCCTTTTGAGCTTCCGTTGTCTTTCATCCAAACTGGTGGAGACCACGGAGAACCCATTATTTTTATTTTAGGATTTATAGCTAAAATTTCTTTTAAAACCGGAATTACATCGTCTAAATCTGGTCCAAGATTAAAATGTTCCAGTTTCAAATCGGTTTGTCCTTCTGGCATATCATCATACGAAAAAACTTTCTCATTCAAATCAGATGCTCCAATACTTATTCTTAAATAACTTA
>NZ_DHEI01000058.1:20434-29531 GCF_002399805.1 Flavobacterium sp. UBA4854 | reverse complement strand
TGAGCACTTCCTCCTGTTAATGAAAATCCGAAACCTTCTACGGTTTGAAATTTTTCAGCTGGATTTACTTCAATAGTCTGATTTGAATTTGTCTCTGACGCAAAAGCTAAATCAGTTTGTTTTTTAAGTTTTGAGGTTTCGTCTGTAGTGGTAATCCAAGAAGAAACTTTTCCAGTATTTTTTACAGCATTTGTTGAAGATCCACAGTTGAACTGCATTGCAATTAATGGCAGTAAAACTAGAATTTGAAGTTTTTTGTTGATGTTTTTCATGTTAATCTATTTCTATTAAGACAGGCAAATGATCTGAGGGATATTTTAAATCTTTAGAATCACTTAACACTGCGTGTTTTTGAATTTTTAGACCACTCTTTTTTGAAATAAAAATATAGTCTAACAATAATGTTACGGGTTCATTGTGCTTGAAATCGTTGAAAGTTCCTGAAGGTCCAAAAGGTTTTTCTATTGAAACGTCTTTAGTATCATCCATCACTTTCTTGATTTCTCCAATTTGCGTTGTATTGGGTTCAGAATTGAAGTCACCCATTAAAAAAGCTGGATAGTTTTTAGTGTTTAACTCTGCCATTTTAGTAAGAACAAGCTGTACGCCTTTTACTCTCGCTTCTTCTCCCATATGATCTAAATGCAAATTGAAAACCCAAAATATTTTTTTAGTTTTTAAATCTTTAAAGAGTCCGTATGTGCAAACTCTATTACATGCCGCATCCCAGCCTTTTGAAACTACGTTTGGGGTTTCAGATAACCAGAAAGTATTTGATTGCTCCACTTTAAAGCGGTCTTTTTTGTAATAAATCGTACAAGCTTCTCCTAAACCTCCTTCTTCTCTTCCTACTCCGAATTTGTTATAATTTGGCAAAGCCGATGCAATATCTAAAACTTGATTTGGCGTTGCTTCCTGAACTCCGAAAATATCTGGACTGTAAAAATCAATTTGAGATGTAAAATAATCCTTTCGGTTTGGCCAAGCATTTTCTCCATCTGAAGCAACGTCCAAACGGATATTATATGTCATAATTTTTAAATTCTGACCATAAAACGAGTTCACGGTTAAAAGCAGTATTACTGCAAAAACAAGTTTGTTTATCTTTTTCATGTTAAAAAATTTTAATCTTGTAAAGCTAGTGTTTACGAGGCTTTAAAGAGAAAAATCTATTTAAAAGTTATGTTAATTGTATACTCGTCCATAATCATTTTCATCTTTTTATTATTTAAATGATTTATTTAATATTAAAGCAACTATTATTCTTTTTTACTTCTTCGTTTTATTACTAACAAAGTCAAAATAGTTCAGATTAAAACCTCCTTTTTCAAATACAACTTTTACTTTATTTGAACCCGATTTTAATGCTATATCAGATAAAATTACAGTCTTCCATTTATTGTCTCCAGCGGTTGCAGAAAGTGTGATTTCTTTAGATTTTATTCCATCGATTTCTACATACAATTTCCCTTCAGCTTTTTCGCTCGAATAACGAATAGCAACATTATAATTTCCCTGTTTTGCATCAACCGTATATTGAATCCATTCTCCATCTTCGATAAATGAAACTTGATAACCGTTTGAATCTTTGTCTTTACAAGGCAAAATATCAACTCCGTCATTTCTCATGCTGTTGCCAAGATTCCATCTTTCATCTTTTCCGGTTACTGATCTATAATTTACAAAATCATTGTCGAAGTAAGCTTTTCCATTGGTTCCTAAATCGTAGTACGTTGCAGCAATTTTTCCTGGAACTGTATTCTTTTTGTATGGTTTTGTATCGTCTGTTTGCACTTGTCTAAACATGGCATCTACAACATCTGGTTTAACGGTTACGTTTTCCATTTTATAATTGTCCGCTATTTTCATCAATGTTTTTTTAGCGAATTCTGGAGTTGGTTTTTGACCGCCGTCTCTCCAATATTTCAAGAGAACATCATACTCTGGAATTTTAGTAACAGAGGCTACTCCTGCAATGTTGTCTATTTTTTTCATTGGCCAGAAAGCCCACCCAATATTGTTACTTTCAACTAAAGTCAAAACATCTTTGAACCAAACATTAGAGTTTTCTCCACTTTCTCCCATCCAAATTGGTACATTGTATTTCTCTCTGTAACCTAACATCGTTTCGATCGAAGCTTTGTCATTATAGTTCCAATATTTGTGAAAGCTTAAAGCTAGATTATCATCCCAAAGAGGAAAAATTCCGTTATAATTATTCCCCCAGCAATTTCCTTCAATAAAAATTAAATGATTTGTATCTACTTCGCGAATGGCTTTTGTAACAGCAACCATTAAATCTCTTAAAGGGCCGTTTGAATTTTCGTCGCAACCATTTTTGTTTGATCCGGTAAAATTCCAGTTTGGTTCGTTGATAATATCATACGCTCCAATCCAAGGATTATCTCTGTATCGAGAAGCCAGTTTTTTCCATAAAGCAATCATTTTTTTCTGATTGGCCTCACTTTGCCAAAGTCCAGGTTTTGTGGTATCAAAATCTGAAATCGCAGCGTCATTTCCTTGTCCGCCAGGAGCTGCGTGTAAATCTAAAATCAAGTAAATTTTATTTTCGGCACACCATTTCAGTAAATTATCTGTCATAGTGAAACCTTCTTCAATCCAAGTGATTTCTCCATTTTTCTCCTGCTCGATTGGCGGAGTATACAAATTATAATGCATAGGAAGACGAATAGAGTTGAATCCCCATTTTGCTAAAGAGTCAACATCTCGTTTCGTAATTCCGTTTGCTTTGTAGGCCGCATAGAATTCTTTTGTTCCTTCTTCGCCGATAACTTCCTGTATTTTTTGTCTAATTTGATATTGCGGACTAGCAAATGGTTGAGTCTGTAACATATAACCCTCTTGCACCATCCATCCGCCAAGACCCAAACCTCTTAAAAGAACATTTTTACCATTTCCATCTACTATTTTTTGTCCGTCTCTATGCAAAAAGCCTTGTGCCAAAGAGGCAATCGAAACAAAAAGCAACGATGTTAAAAGTATTTTTTTCATATAAAATAGTTTATCAGATTATTTCCAAGTATAAGTCCCAACAGATCCTCCTTCAAGAGAAGTTGTAACCCATTTTCCATTGAATTTAATATTGAAAGTTTCTGTTTCCGAACCATCATTTTCGACAATTAATACTTTAGAACCCGAAGGCGTAATGAAAGCAACATTCTGTAAGTTTCCTCCTGAGTTACTTTGTATTCTTGTAGATCCCATTGGAACAAATTTTGAAGCATGTGCAATAATGTAATACCCTACATTACGCTCAAAACTATCTCCCGAAGTTATAGTTATAGCACCTTTACACATATTACATCCGCCATCTGTATGAGGACCAAAACTTGAATTATTGGCTAGATTCCACTCTAATGCATTTTTACTGTAATTTCTCATCGATCCGATAATTACATTTCGAAGATGCCATTTTAAATCGCCATCAAATTTCCCGTCAGAAGAAGTCCATTGTTCTGTAAAATATACATTCTTAGTCGGATAAGAATTAAAAACGTTAGTTAAGGCACTAATATCTCCTGCGTATAAATGGAAAGCCGATCCGTCTACAAATGGAAATGCATCTGCATCTGCCAAAATTGTTTTTGGATAATTTGGATTATCGCAGTTGTGGTCGTAAGCAATAATTTTTACGTTTAGATTTGCTGCTTTAAATGCTGGGCCTAAACTGTTTTTAATAAAAGCTCCCTGATCTGAGGCAGACATATACATACTTGGATTGTTTCCGTCATGCAAAGGTTCGTTTTGAGGAGTTACAGCATCGATTGTAATTCCTTCTGCTTTCATCTGCTGAATGTATTTTATAAAATATTTAGCGTATACATCATAATACTCTGTTTTCAGTTCTCCTCCTTTAAAACTAGCTACGTCTTTCATCCAAATCGGTGCAGACCAAGGTGTTGCCAAAATTAAAATCTTTGGATTTATGACTAAAATTTCTTTTAGCATAGCAATTAGAGTTTTATCTTTTTCTAAACTAAATTTTTCTAGGTTTAAATCTGTTTCACCAGCAGCAAGATCGTCGTAAGTAAACGGTGTTGCATTTAAATCTGAAGCTCCAATACTGATTCTTATGTAGCTAACTCCAATTGAATTTGCGCCAGAACCAAACAGTTCCTGCAAAAGAGCCGTTCTTTTAGCTGCGTTTAACTGGTTTATAACCTCCACACTTCCTCCTGTTAAAGTATATCCAAAACCATCAATGGTCTGATATTTTTGATTGGCATTTACTTCAATATTAGCATAAGTATTTGTTGTTGCACCAAAACCCAATATTCCTGATTGTTTTGCCAATAAAACAGTTTGATTGCCTTTTGTTAGCCAAAAATCAACATCGTTTGTAACTACTACTGGAGGTGTTACTGGAGGATCTACGGGCGGATTTTCTACTGGATCACTTGAAGAAGAACATTTTACTTGAGCCAATACGGCTGCCATAAAGAAAAATGCTTTTATGGTATTTTTAAAATTGAATTTCATTTTTTGTGGTTATTTAGTTAGCTGACAATTAATAAACAATTGTCTGTATAGCGTGTGCCGGAATTGTAATTGTTGTTTTTTCTATTTGATTTTCTAAAGAATAAATAATCTCTTTTTCAGATTGATTCATCACTACAGTAATCAATTGTCCGTCAGAATTTTTAAAAGATGTGCTTAATAAAGATTTGTCGCTTATGGTTTCAAGTACTCTTTTTGCATTGGGTCTAATGAATTTTGAAAAATGCCCAATATAGTAGTACATTGGCGTATAAATTAATTCATCTTTTGTTATGTCGGCGTGAATAGGCGCAAAACAGAAATTTCCAACATGATTTGGGCCTCCTTTTTGATCTAGAAGAATATTCCAATCTGTCCAACCAACAGTTCCATTATTAAAATCATTAATTATATTAATTCCGTAACGCTCTGCATTTCCCCAAAACTGATATTTTGTAGCATCAAATTTTTCGATACAGCCTTCGGTAAAAAGAAGATTTTTATTTGGGAAAGCTTCATGAACTTTTGCTACAGATTCGAATTGAGGCGGACCTCCATTCCAAGTTTCATACCAGTGAAATCCAATTCCCCAAGCGTATTTAGAAACTTCAGGATCTGAGAAAACAAGATTGGCTCTTTTGATTAACATATCTCCTCGATTATGATCCCAAATAATAACGTTTTTAGACCCCAATCCTTCTCTTTCTAAAGTTGGCCCAAGGTAATTTTTAAGAAAATCTCTTTCTGCTTCTGGAGTGTAAATACAAGATTCCCAACTTTGTTTGGCCATTGGTTCGTTTTGAACTGTCAATCCCCAAATTGGAATTCCTTCTTTTTCGTACTCTTTTATAAACTTCGTATAATATAGTGCCCAAGCTGGAGCAAATTCAGGCAACAAAACGCCGCCGTGCAAAATATCATTATTGTCTTTCATGAAAGCTGGGGGACTCCATGGACTAACAAATAAGGTTAGTTTTCCGCCGGCTGTTTTAATTGCTTTTTTAATTAGTGGAATTCTATATTTGCGATCGTGGTTTATATTAAAAGTCTTTAGTTCTTTGTCTCCTTCAGCAACATATGTATAGCTATCACTGCTGAAATCACAGCTGTGAATGTTTGTTCTAGCCAAAGTATACCCAATACCTTTGTTTTTATCGTAATAAGCAGTTAAAAATTCCTGTTGTTTTTTAGGCGATAATTTTGCGAAAACTTCTGCGCTTGCATCTGTAATTGCTCCTCCTATTCCGAGAAAGGTTTGGTCTGTTTTTCCAGTATTTACAATAATAGATACTGTTGATGTTTTTTGTTGTGTAGTGTTGTTTTTCGAAATTAAATCATTTGATAATGATAATTTCAAATTGGTATTTTCGGCAGTAGTATAAACCTTTATTTTACTGTTTTTTTGAGCTGTTATTTTTGAGGTAAAGCAGCTTAATTGTATTAGAACAAAGGCTGATAAAAATATTTGTGAGGTAACTTTCATGTTGCTTAAATAATCGTTTTAAAATTAAAAGCAAGAGAAGACTAAAATGGATGATTCAAATTAGTCCTCTTCATTACTTTACTGCAAAATATTAATAAACAAGTGTTTGTATAGCATGTGACGGAATTTTTACTTCTGCCTTTTTATCACCAATAATTAAATTGTATGTAAGATCATTGGCTGATTGGTTCATGACAATAGTTGCCATTGTTCCGTCAGCATTTAAGAAAGATGTGCTTAATAATGCGCTTTTACTTGCAGCTGTGCTTACACGAACTGCATTTAAGCGAATGAACTTTGAAAAGTGTCCAATGTAATAATAAGATGGAGTGTAAATTAATTCTCCTGTTGTTGTATCTGCATGAATTGGTGCGAAACAGAAATTTCCAACATGATTTGGACCTCCATTCTGATCTAAAAGAATATTCCAGTCTGTCCAAGCCACGGTTCCGTTATTAAAATCATTAATCATGTTAATTCCGTAACGCTCAGCATTACCCCAAAATTGATATTTTGATGCATCAAATTTTTCAATACAACCTTCCGTAAACATCAGTTTTTTGTCTGGATAAGCTTCATTTACTTTCCCTACGTTATCAAACATTGGTGCACCGCCAGACCAAGTTTCGTACCAGTGAAATCCCATTCCCCAAACATATTTTGATGCTTCAGGATCTGAGTAAATTACATTGGCGCGATAATTCATCAAATCACGGTTATGATCCCAAACAATAATTTTTTTATCTCCAAGATTTTCTTTTTTCAAAGTTGGCCCAAGATAATTTTTGATAAAATCTCTCTCAGCTTCAGCTGTATAAATACAAGACTCCCAAGTCTGAACCGCCATTGGTTCATTTTGAGTAGAAGTTCCCCAAATCGGAATACCTTCTTTTTCGTAAGCTTTAATAAATTTCACATAAAAATTAGCCCAAGTTTGGTAGTATTCAGGAAGTAAAGTTCCTCCTTTTAATACATTCTTATTGCTTTTCATAAAAGCATTTGGTGACCAAGGTGCAACATAAGTTGTCAATTTTCCACCAGCTTTTTGAATGGCTTGTTTGATTAAAGGAATTCGATATTGTCTATCGTGATCAATAGAAAAAGTTTTCAGATCTTTATCTCCTTCTTCGATATAAGAATAGCTTCCACTGCTAAAATCAGAACTTTGAATTGTTGTTCTTAGCAAAGAATAGCCTATACCTTTTTGCTGATCGTAGTAAGCATTTAAAAATTCTGCTTGTTTTTCTTTTGAAAGTTTAGCAAATATTTCGGCACTAGCATCTGTGATAGCCCCTCCGATTCCCATAAAAGTCTGAAACTTTTTAGATGGTTGGACAAAAATAGAATTTTCGGTTTCTAGAGGTTGTTTTGCGGCAGAAAAAGTCAAATTATCTGTAGTAGTTAATCGTAACTTAGAGTTTTCTGCAGTAGTATAAACGGTTATTTTTTTACCGTCGGTTGTGAACTCTTTTTTTGTTTTTGGCTGTTGTGCAAAAGCTGCAACAGAAAACAAAAGGCATATAATTTTTAGACTATTTTTTTTCATTCGCTTCTAATTATAATGTTTTTAAATTGAAGTTTAGAAGAAATCAAAAAAATGAGTTCTACCATTGAAGGATTTAAAAAATAGCCCATACTCATAATGATTATGGGCTATTTACAACCAAACTTAAACTTAAACTTAACTTAATCTTTATTATTTTCCTCTGAATTCAACTTTTGTAATAGTAATAGGTTCATTACCCGTTTTATTACTTCCAGATCTAATTACAAGGTAAATTGTTCCACTTTCTGGGAATTTAACCACATTAGAAACGGTTTTCGTTGCATCGTTTTTTACACATCCAACTCCAGATAATCTTCCTGAAAATTTAGATGTTCCACAACCATCCCAAGTGCTTATTCCCATAACTTTGTTTTCTTTATACTCAGTACCTAGAACTGGTGCTGATTTACCAGCATATACTTCAAACCAAGTTTCGTCTAATCCGCTAGGACAAGAAACCGTCATATCGATAGTATACTCTCTGTCTTTTACAACTTCGATTGCTTGATAAATACCTTCTTGAGCTCCTCCGCCTGGTAAATGAATAGTAGCGCTATTATTAGCGAAAGACCAAAAAGCAGCACCTGATGGACTTAATTTTGCACTAGTCCATTTAGCTTGATCTTCAGCAGTTGCAAACTTTCCCCCTTGCACTAAATTTCCTTTCGCAGGATCTGTTTGCGCTACTACAATCTGCTGAGAAGAAGTTGCCATTGCAGCTCCAGCTCCAACAGCTGTATGTGTAATTGTGTATGTTCCTGCATCTGGCAAAGAAATCACTTGATTCATTTTTCCTGGGCTTGCTCCGTCTCCAGTATCCCATAATGAAGAAATAACTCCCTTAGTTTGTGCAGTTAAAAGATAAGTATTCATAGCTCCTTCAACTGTTGTTATTGTAAATGCAGGATCAACATTTGTAGCTACAAGAGGATTTTCATTAACTTCTTCGCTACAGCTGTTTAGTGTTCCTAATGCTAAAACTAGCATTAGGCATACACTTTTTCTAAAATATATATTTAGGTTCATTTCTTTTTATTTTGGTTAATTAGTAAATACTATTGGTAATTAGGATTTTGTTTCAATTTAGTACCGTTAAGTTCTGTGTACGGAATTGGGAAAATCTCATCTGTTCCAGCGTCAAAACCTCTATCAGATAAAGCTGCTGCTGCATCTCCCCATCTTACTAAATCAAAGAATCTATGTCCTTCACCTGCTAATTCCATTCTTCTTTCGTGCTTAATAGCTGCTAATGTTACAGGAACAGGAGTTAATCCAGCTCTTTTTCTAACTGCATCAAGTAAAGCCTGTGCTCTTGGTCCAGACCCTAAAGCTTCTGCTTCCATTAGATAAGTATCTGCAAGTCTGATTACATATGAGTTTTGTTTGTAGTTTAACTCTGAGTTACCTCCACCTGTACTAACATCTGTCTGTCTTGGAAGATATTTGTTCAAGAAATATCCAGTGTCTTGGTAAGCTGGAATATAATCTGCTTTTCCTGCTGCTTTTAATGCTTTTAAATCAAGAATTGTAGCATCCTTACGTGGATCACCTTGCATTGCATCATAAAGTTT
>NZ_DHEI01000058.1:0-20152 GCF_002399805.1 Flavobacterium sp. UBA4854 | reverse complement strand
AATTTGTTTGATGTAATCCATAACTCGCTGAAGTGATCTAACAATTTATTACCGTATTGGTTTACTCCTCCAGGAGTACCGTTTACTTCTGCTAAAACAGCTGCAGCCTGAGGGTTTTTACCTTCAAACAAATACACTTTCCCTAAAAGCGCTTGAGCAGCTCCTTTGTTAAATCTTCCAGCCTCAGTTTCTGCATTCACTTTATTTGGTAAAGCAGCAATAGCTTCTGTCAAATCCTTTTCTATTTGAGCATAAATTACCTCTGGGGCAACTTGCTCAGGATCATAAATTGTTTCTGTAGTTAACGGCTCTAAAACTAATGCAAGGTTTTTGAACAGTCTTACTAAATTGAAATAGTAAAATGCACGTAAAGCTTTAGCTTCAGCAGCAAATCTGCTTCTTACTCCATCATTCATTGAAGCAGCTGGTAATTTAGCGATCAACAAATTTGCTCTAGAAATACCTTGGTAATGATCGTTCCAGTAGCTACCTGGAATAGTAATTGAAGTAAGCGAGTGTGTAGAGAAATTTTGGATTCCGGTTCCATCTGTAGAACTACCTCCACCAGCATAAAAATCATCAGAACCAGCATTTAGCATCGCTACTAAGTTTTCAAAACCTCCTGTGTTTTTTCTCAACGGATCGTAAACTCCAATTAAAGCCGCATAGCATTGTTGTTCATTAGAAAAATAGGTACTTGTATCGAATTTTCCTTTTGGATCGATAGTCACAAAATCTTCAGAGCAAGATCCTAGAACAGCCATTGCCACAGCTACATATATATATTTAAATTTTATCGTTTTCATGATTCTTTAATTTATTAAAATTGAACGTTAGCTCCAAACAGAATAGATCTTGCTTGCGGATAAACACCTTTATCTATACCAAAAACTTGACCTCCAATTTCTGGATCGTATCCAGTGTATTTTGTAAAAGTGATTAAGTTTTCTCCTGTTAGGTAAAAACGTAATTTATCTGCTCCAATTTTAGATGATAAACTAGCTGGCATTGTGTAACCAAGAGTTACAACTTTTAGACGCAAATAGTTTCCATTTTCAAGATAAAAATCAGACATGTTAGTGTAATTTTTATTTGGATCATTATTTGTTAATCTTGGATAATCGTTTGAAGTTCCTTCTCCAACCCAACGCTCTAAAACTTTAGTCTGATAGTTTGCATTAAGTACATCTAGTCTTCTTAAACCTTGGAAGATTTTGCTTCCTGCAGCTCCTTGAGTAAATGCCATAAAGTCAAAGTTTTTGTAATCTAAGTTTACTGTAAAACCAAAAGTATATTTAGGAATGTTTGTTCCTAAGAATTGTTTATCGTCTTCAGTAATTTTTCCATCTCCATTAGAATCTACCCAACGGAAATCTCCAGGTCTAGCATCTGGTTGTATTAAAGCTCCATTTGCATTTTTATAAGCGGCAACTTCAGCTTCATTTTGGAAGATTCCTGCTGTTTTAAATCCGTAGAATTCGTTAAATGAGTGTCCTACTTGTGTTCTAGTTACAGGTCCCATAGATTGGAAAGTAGCATCTCCAACAATGAAATTAGTAGATGAACCTACGTAAGTAATTTCGTTTTTCAAGTAAGCAAAATTCGCATTAACACCTAAATTAAAATCTCCAAGTCTTTTCTTGTATCCTAATTCAACCTCAAAACCTTTATTATCCATATCTGCAATATTTGCAGAAGGTGCATCAACTACTCCAACGTATCCAGGAATTACAATATTTCTTAAGATTCCTTTTGTTGTTTTTTTGTAGTAATCAAGTGTAAGAGTAAAATCATTAAATAATTTTGCATCAAGACCTACAGTTGTTTGAGATGTTTCTTCCCATCCCAAATTTTTATTAGGCAAAGTAGAGTTTCCGTATCCTGTAGTAATGTCTCCTGTATCTCCAACAGCATAATTGTAACTTCCAACAACCAACGCTCTATATTTAAAATCATCAATGTTATCGTTACCCACAACTCCATAACCTCCACGTAATTTTAATGTGTTAACTACATTGTTTTCTTTCCAGAAACCTTCTTTAGAAAGTACCCATCCAAGAGAGAATGAAGGGAAAACTCCCCATTTTTTGTTTTCACCAAAACGAGTTGATCCATCACGACGAACGATTCCTGTAAAAAGATATTTCTCCATGTAATCGTAGTTAGCACGTAAGAACAATGATGCTAATTTGTGCTCTACTTTATCACTTGTTCTAGTTGATCTGTCAGATTGAGGAATATCAAAAGTCCAAGAAGCATCTTTGTAGCTTGTAATTGGAAGACCAAACATTGTCGTTCCGATAGTAGATCCAATATTTTCAACATAAGCTCCTTGTCCAGCTAAAACGCTGACATTATGATCTCCAAATTTGTTAGCATAAGATAAGGTATTCTCAAGAGTCCAAGAAAGCGCTTTTTCATTGTTTTGATTATAGTTGTTTTTTTCAGCTTTCATGTTTGGGTTTAAGAAGTTAACCGGTGTAAACATTTCATTTCCCCAATATGCTAACTTACCACCGAGTGTCGTTCTAAATTTTAAATGACTTGTGATGTTAGCCTCTAAATAAGCATTACCAACAAAATCATCTGACCAATCATATCCTCCTAATCTAGTTTGAGTATATGCTAAAGGGTTTGTCATTTCTTGTTGTACTAAAGAAGAAATTCCGTAAGGATTACCGTTTGCATCTCTAATAACATTTGGATTTGTATAGTAACCTGTATTTGCAACAGCAGGATCAGTAACCACTAATGGAGTAAGCGGATCTAAATTAACTGCTGAACTTAAAGGTCCTCCAAACTCACTGTTTACGTTACCAATACCTTTAGTTTTTTGGTGTGTATATCCAAAAGTCTGTCCGAAAGTAAAGTAATCAGAAATTTTGTGTGTTGAGTTTAATCTGAAGTTTTTCTTTGTATAATTAGAAATATCAGTAGTAACGATACCTTCTTGATCTTGAAGTCCGAATGAAGCGTAGAAAGTAGATTTTTCACCACCGCCACTAATGCTTAACTCGTGTGTGTATCTGAAAGCAGAGTCATTAAAAATTGCATCTTGCCAGTCTGTACCTTTACCAAAAGAAGCTGGATTTGCATATTTAATACCACCACCATCATTTAAAGATTTTTCATTCATAAGAGTTGCATACTGAGTAGCATTCAACATATTTAATCTTCTAGCTGGAGCAGAGATACCCGCAAAACCATTATAGTTTACAGAAATTTTCCCTGATTTTCCTTTTTTAGTAGTAACTAAGATAACCCCAGTAGCCGCACGAGTACCGTAGATCGCAGCAGAAGCAGCATCTTTAAGCACCTCGATAGATTCAATATCAGATTGATTAATAAAACCAACTGCACCAGCATCTACAGCAATTCCGTCAACTACCCATAAAGGATCATTTCCACCTTCTCTAAAGGTAGTGATACCTCTTACACGAACTTTTGAAGCTGCACCAGGCTGTCCAGAAGTAGCAGCAACAGAAACCCCAGCTACTCTACCTTGCAAAGACTGTTCAACACGTCCGTTTGGCACTTTTTCAAGATCAGCTGCTTTTACACTAGAGATAGCACCAGTTACAACAGATTTCTTTTGAGTACCATATCCAACAACTACAACCTCATTTAAGGTTTGTGATTCTGGTTTTAACTGAATAGTAATTTTTGTTCTTCCATTTACTGCTTCTGTTACTGTAGTGTAACCAATAAACGTAATTGTTAATGATCCATTTGAAGGTACCTGCATCTGGAATTTTCCGTCAAAGTCTGACGCAGTAGATTTTGTAGTACCTTTTAATAAAATTGTTGCACCTGGAACAGGCATACCAGTTTCATCTTTAATTATTCCATTTACTGTGACATCCTGAGCCACAGCGATAACCGAGAATAATAAAGACGAAATACAAAAAACAAGTAATTTTGTTAATTTCATTTTTCTAAAAATTTTGGTTAATTAATTAGTAATTTGATGCAATACTAAAACTAAATTTTTACTTTTCGCATCTAAAATTCACTACAAAAACACATCAAAAACAAAAAAATAATATTATAAAAACACATCAAAAAATTAATAAATATCTGATTTACAAATATTTAATTGAATAAAAAATAATGCTAAAAAAAAGTTAATTTGAAAAAATAACACTACATCATATTACAAGAGCAAATAGTTACTTTAAATCACCAAAACTACAACGTGGTAGTAAGGCAAAAAATACATAATAAACTAAAATACAGATGATTACATTTAAAAAAAAATGATTTTTTTAAAATTCTAAAAAATAAAGAATATGATATTTTTACCTTACTTTTTTTTCATTTTTAATAATTATTTTTAAGTACAGAAAATTCTTATTTTTTAATATTTTATAGGAAATAATTTACTTTTAAACTACTATTGGAAGCTTATTCTCAAAAAAAAATGAGGTGAAATATTAAAAAAAAGCGTTTTTTAAAGCAAAAAGAGAACTGAAATCTATTATGAAGAAATTGCGACTTAATCCCGTTTCTTATTTTAAAAACGTTTTTTTTAAACAAACAAGTATTTTCGCATGCATTTCCAGTAGCAACAATAAGGATTAGTTCTTAAATCAAACTTAAAGCATCCTGATTTTGCTTAGCCTCTTCAATACTGGCCTAAAGAAATTTTAATGAAATATAGCCTCAAAACTTGCTCTAATTTTTCAACTATTTTAATGTGCGCTGCTATTAAATTCGTTGAAACATCTCTAATCGGTAAATATGGAAAGGTAAAGACCAGTAAATACTAAATACAAGAATTTTAAAAATTTCATTTTTCTAAAATTTTGGGTTAATTAATTACAAATTCAATACAATGCTAATGTTGAATTTTAATAAATTCATATTTAGAATCTTTACAAAAAACACTTCATGCTAAATAGTAGCATATAACAAAAACACTACATTTTTATTTTTAAAACACTCATTTTATGAATATTACATTTTTCAAAAATTTGTTACAAAAATGTTAATTAAAAAAAATGTATATTACATAGGTTTACAGTATATAATTACTTTATATTTTTGAAAAAACAAAAAAATACATTTTATCACAATTGATAAATCAATAACATAAAAGTCAAATAAGCTTACTTATAATAAAAACATATTTAAAATATTATGAAATTTACAATTCGGCCTTTTACGCTAATTTTATTACTATTCTTATATTTAAAAGGTTTTTCACAGGTAAAAAATATTGGAATTCCAGATATAAAAAATTATAAAAGATCTGAATATAAAGGTGGAACTCAAAACTGGAGCATCGATCAGGACAAAAATGGAATTATTTATTTTGCCAACAATAGCGGATTAATTCAATTTGATGGTTCAAACTGGCATAAATACTCTTTGCCAAATAAATCAGAAATTAGAAGTTTAAAAATTGATGCTTTAGGAAGAATATTTGTTGGAGGAAATAACGAATTTGGGTATTTTAAAAATGATGAAAGAGGAATTTTAAAATATCATTCTCTATACAATCTATTAAGTCCAACAGACAAAGAAAACATCAACCTTATATGGAGGATCCATATTTTTAATGGAGAAGTCATTTTTCAGTCTTTTAGCAAAGTATTTTTTCTAAAAAACGAAAAAGTCACAACACTTACCGCTCCTCATAACTTTCAATTTTCATTCTTAGTAAATAATCGTCTTTATTTTCAAGACAAAACATTAGGCTTACTTGAGTACAAAAACAGAAAACTTACAGCAATTAAAGGCACCACTTTTTTTAATGACAAAGAGATATGGTCTCTTTTTCCATTGCCAAATAATAAATTGCTTTACGCTACTTTAGAAAAAGGGCTTTTTGTATCTGAAAATGGTGTTATCAAACCATGGGCGACAGAAGCCAATGAATTCATAAAGAAAAATACTTCACTTGGCGGATCCATTATTAAAAACAAATTTATAATACTTAACTCTGTATTAAATGGGGCAATTATTTGCGATTTGAACGGAAAAATAATCCAGCACCTGAATAGACAAAAAGGCATCCAAAACAATACAATTTTAGCTTCTTTTGTTGATAATAAAGGCAATATTTGGCTTGGCCTTGATAATGGTATAACATTTATAAATGAAAATTCGCCTTTCTCATTTTTCGACTACAGTTATAACATAGGAACAGTATACGCTTCAACGACCTACAACGGGAATCTCTATGTAGCAACAAACCAAGGACTGTTTTATCATACATGGGGAGGCTCATTTCAAGACAGTCCATTTACAAGAGTCGAAGGAACAATCTCTCAGGTTTGGAATATTCAAGTCTTAAATAATGTATTAATATGCGCAAGTAATAGCGGGGCACTGATAATTGAAAACAATAGAGTTTCAAAAATTTTAGACAATAAAGGATACTTTGGTTTCAAAAAAATACCTGATCACGAAAACTATATTATTGGCGAAAGTTATAACGGATTTTCAGTCTTTAAACGATCTGCAACTGGCTACGATTATTTACATCAAGTAAAAGGATTTGATGAAACGACCAACAATTTTTCTGTAGAAATAGATGCCAATTATTTATGGCTAAAGAAAAATCCGTTCTTGTATCAGGTAAAATTATCTGAGGATTTGGAACGATTCGATTTTATAAAAAAACATGTTAACATATCTGAGAAGTATAAGGGAATAAACAGTCTACAGAACATCAACGGTAAAGTTTATTTTCAAGCAAAAAATCATTTTTTCAGATATTCTGTAGAACAAGAAGCGTTTTTTGAAGATAAAAAAATGACAAATCTATTTAACGGAATCCCAACTATTAACACTGTAATTGAAGATTCGTCTGGAAATCTATGGTATTCATTTAATGAATCAATTGGTGTATTAATTAAAAACAAAAACGGGACTTTCACTAAGAAACAAGCTATTTTTTCAAACTTAACTGGAAATTTGGTAAACAATTATATTTCTATAAACGCGATAGATCCTCAGAACATTTTTATTGGATTAACAGACCGTTTGGCGCACTATAACTCTACAATTCCAAACACTTTTATGACAAAACCAAAAGCTTTTATTGAAAGCTTTTCGAATCCTGGAGATACTATTTTAACGGGCAATTTGACCCGAAAACTAGAATCATATAGCATTCCTTATAAATATAATCGTGTCAAATTTACTTTTGCGTCTCCAACTTACGAAAACCAAGAAAACGTAATGTATTCTTATAAATTAGAGCCTTTTGAAGAAAATTGGCGAGGCTGGTCGTCTACAGCAATAAAAGAATATACCAATTTAAGAGAAGGCAATTATGTAATGAAATTAAAAGCCAGAAATAGTTACGGCATAGAATCTAACATCACTGAAGTAGAATTTACTGTATCGCCACCTTGGTACAGACACTTTTTGGCTTATTTGTTCTACCTAGTACTCATTTTACTTGGAGCCTATTTAATTTCGGTTAGAATTAAACTGAAGATTAGAAAAAACAGGTATTATGAAACTATAGAACAAAGAAGACTGTATCTTGAAAAGGAATCTAAAATCAGACACGAGCAACATGATTTGGAAAAAGAAATTGAAAAGCTTAAAAATGATAAGCTCCAAATTAAAATCTTAGCCAAAGACAAGGAACTGGTTAACAATTCTTTACAAGTTGTAAAAAAGAATAAAGTTTTAAACGGAATCATTCATAAACTAAAAGATATTGATACTGGAATTTTAGATGAAACCACTAAAGCTGAATTTAGCAAACTGCATAAAAGCATCGTAAAAGAAGTAAATACCGACAAGAGTTGGAAAGACTTAGAAAAACACATTAAAAACGTTCATTTTGAGTTTTTGAAACGATTAAAAGGGCAATACCCAACTATTTCTCCACGAGAATTAGATTTATCTACTTATTTATTAATGAATATGTCTACCAAAGAAATAGCTGAAATTATGAATATTTCAACAGGCGGAGTTGAATTAGCACGTTATCGTTTAAGAAAGAAATTAGGTTTAAACAAAAAAGAAAATCTAATTGGGTTTTTAATGAGCATTTAAAAAAGAAAATCCATTCATTGCTGAATGGATTTTCTTTTTCTTTAATTATTCTTTTTGCACGGGCTGAATAATAAGTTCCCCTTTCATTACCGTCACGGCAACAGGTTCATCAATTAAAAATCCAGCCTCTTTGAGCCAATTACCGCACAAACGTATTTGCGGCACAATTACTGGCTGCGTTTTGTACATGCCAATAGAGCGCGAAAGTCTATAAAATGCATAGGCTTTCATTCGCCGAATTGATAATACTTTTGAAGTTTTTTTGATTGTTGAGGCTGTAATCTTTGCCTCTTTACTGCTTGTTTTTTCTGCGTAAGTCATTTCAGAAATTTTTTAGCTGGCCAAAAAAATACGGTTTCAGCCTTTCCCGTTGACTTACACCTTTAAAGGGCAGTGGACGCATTAACGCACCACACGGGGGTACCAAAACCGCGTATTTATTAAATTAGATAAAAATCTACTTTATTTTGACGAAATACTCGCCCGATAAAATGTAAGTCGTAGCAAATGTAGTTAAAAAACTTGTTTTTTGTAAGAAAAAAGGCAATTTTTAAAAATTTACATAGGCAATAAACTAGTAATTTTCAAATTTAAACAAAATGAGCCCGATAAAATATCGAGCTCTTTATCATATCAAACTTACTGATAAAGTTTGTCTAAGTTTTTGAACGTAAATTATATTTTGAATGGCCTTACGTTTTAAATATAATCTAAAGTTCGTTCTAAGGCCATACCTCTCGAACCCTTTATTAGTATCATATTAGAATCAAATTTAAATGTCTTTAAAAATTCGGCAAAAGCATCGAATGTTTCAAAAAACTGAACATTTTCATTTGAAATCTTATTCGCAAAAAATGATTTTCCTAATAAGAAGCATTTAGCCTGTTTCTGATCTGCTAAAGAGTCAACTATAACTTTATGTTCATGAAGACTTTCATCACCTAATTCGAACATATCTCCAAGAATCATAATTTTATTTTTCTTGTCTAATTGCAAGAAATTCGTAATCGCGACAGCCATACTACTTGGATTAGCATTATAAGCATCTAGTATAATCTCATTCGAACCTTTTTGCATCATCTGAGATCTATTGTTTGCCGGAATATAATTCTCAATAGCGCTCTTGATATCGCTTTCTTTTACATCAAAATATTTACCTATTGCTGCAGCTGCATTTATATTATTAGCATTATAAAGACCAATTAAATGAGATTCAATTGTGAAATCATTGTAGTCAATAGCAACAAAAGGATTTGCTGTAATGTATTGGATATTTAAATTAGCATTTTCTTTTTTTACTCCAAAAGTAAACGCCTTTATACCTTTTGATTTCTCAATCTGAATTGGATCTTCCAGATTTACAAAAACAGTTTTTTGATTTGCTGCAAGATACTGATACATTTCGCTCTTGCCAGCAATTACACCTTCAACTCCGCCAAAACCTTCCAAATGTGCTTTTCCGAAATTAGTAACATACCCAAAATCAGGCTGTGCAATTTGGCAAAGAAATTCGATCTCTTTTTGGTGATTAGCGCCCATTTCAACAATTCCGATTTCTGTCTCTTTCGTAAAAGAAAGTAACGTTAATGGCACTCCAATATGATTGTTCAAATTGCCAATTGTCGCTTTTGTTCTAAATTTTTTCGACAATACAACATTGATCAATTCCTTTGTTGTAGTTTTCCCGTTGCTACCTGTTAACGCAACAATTGGAAGCGATAAATAAGTACGGTGAAATTTGGCCAATTCCTGAAGTGTTTCTAGACTGTTTTTTACCAAAATCGTTCTGTCATCAACAAAGTAAGATTCGTTATCAATAACAACAAATAAAGCGCCTAAATCTAGGGCCTCTTTAGCAAATGTATTAGCATCAAAATTCTCTCCTTTGATAGCAAAAAACATAGAATTCTTTTCAATTTTTCTTGTATCAATAGACAGCGAACTGCATTGTAAAAATAAGTTATGAATGTCCTGAATATTCATTTATAATTTTTTTAATATGTCATAAAAGTAGAAAAAAACAATAAAAAAATTCCAAATTCCAGACTGAAAATTCAGCTTGGAATTTGGAATTTTTGATATTATAATTCCTAAATCTTAGTTTCTAGGAGATTTTCTTTTTTCAGCTTTAGAACCTACTCTAGACATTGCACATCTGAAACCAATGTAATCAGTTGCCATATCTTGCGGGAAGTATCTTCTTTGAGCCGGATCTAACCAGTAAGCTCTATCTCTCCAAGAACCTCCTTTGTAAACTCTTACTTTATCATCGATTAAAGTAGTACGTTTACTAGAGTTATCATATTTTCTGATCATTTTTCCTAAACTGTCTGTTGTTACATTATGCTTAGGAGAGTTGTACATTGCCTGTTCCGCTTTTGAACCAGACTCTGAATCACCAAAATCAAAATATCTAGAAGATTGTTTATCACCATCTCTGTAATTGATGTTGTTGCTTGTGCTAAAGTTTTGTCTTAAATAAGTTTCTTGTTCATCAACTGGTACTTGAGCAATTTCTCCTGGAAGGTTTCTTGCAACAACTTTACCATTACTTAAAGTATCATATTTAATGTTAGCAGTTGAAACGATTTCAAGTTTACCATCTTTACCGATTTTGTTTTTAGCATATTGGTTACCTCTGAAGTAGTTGAAATCATTTGCTTCGTTATCGATAATAGGTCTGTAAACGTCAGCCACCCATTCTGCAACGTTTCCAGCCATATCATAAAGACCGAAATCGTTTGGAGCATAACTTTTAACTTCATTTGTAATATCAGCTCCGTCATCTGACCAACCTGCAATTCCACCGTAGTCACCGTTTCCTTGTTTAAAGTTAGCCAATTGGTCACCTTTATTTTTACGTTTGTTAGAACGTGTATAATCTCCAGACCAAGGATATTTCTTTTGTCCTTTGTAAATGTTGTATTCTCTTTGTCCAACATCAGCAGCAGCTGCATATTCCCATTCTGCTTCAGTAGGAAGTCTGTACTCTGGTAAAATAATACCAGAAGAACGCTGAGCATAAACGTTTTTCTCTTCAGGAACTACACCATCTTTACCTGCTCTAGGTTTTCTTCCATTAGGATTTTTCTTTAACACTAATTCTTCATTTCCACCATAAGTAGTAGATGGAGAAGCCATGTAAGCTTCAGTATTAAATAAACTTTCAGCACTTACATCATTTGTTTTAGCACCTTTTTTTAGATATCCATTTTTTTCTAAAACAGCCTCGTTAACACGGTCTGTTCTCCATTTACTAAATTCAACTGCTTGAATCCAGTTAACACCAACTACAGGATAGTTAGCATAAGATGGGTGTCTTAAATAGTTGTTAGTCATCGTTTCGTTGTACCCTAAACGATTTCTCCAAACTAATGTATCAGGAGACGCTCCTTCGTAAATGTTTTTGTAATTTTCTTCTGTTGGCGGGAAAACTTTCTTTAACCACTCTAGGTATTCTAAGTACATACCGTTTGTAACTTCGGTTTCATCCATATAGAATGATTGAACGTGTTGTTGAGTTGGCGTGTTATTCCAATCATGCATAACATCATCCTGTACTTTACCCATAGTAAACGTACCTCCTTCAACAAAAACCAAACCAGGACCAGCCTGTTGTTTTTTACCTGCATTTCTGGCAGCAGTTCCATTCTGACTATCTACATCCCAGCCTGTAGCTCTAGAAGCATGGCTCGAACTCGATTTTTTGCTACAACTAGCCGTGCCCAACATCAATACCATTGACATCATTAATTGCAAGACTACAATTTTGTTTACTTTCATACTCATTCTTAGGTGATAAATTTAGGTGCTGCAATATAATAATTAACATTTAATTGGCAACATCTGTTCTCATAATTTTATTTCGCTGTTTTTTCCAGAAAATAACCTTTAGTTACGAACGCAAAAATATACTTTTTATTATTTACTGTAACATGAAATACTATATTTTTACTTACTAATTATTTTTTAATTAAATTTCGGTTTTTAAACTCATGAAACAAGTAATACTTATCTCTCTTTTTCTCCTCCCAATTCTCTCATTTTCCCAGATAAATGGGGCTATAACGATAGATTGGCAGAATAAAAAAGAGGTAAATTATGGCGAAAATAAAATCGTAATTCCTTACTTCTCCGGAAGCAGTTTTCGCTTTGACACTACAAAAAAAAGCATAATGCTGCTCCAAAACTTAAACCAATCTAACGTTTCAGGCAACAGTTCTTTGCAAATTAACAATGTCATTTATGAGTCGGTTTCCAGAGCAGATTTAGGAGATTTAACACTTGAAAATATCCCTGAAAAACCAAATGAATCTGTAATAGTTACGAATGCAAGAGACATAAAATATTCTTTCCTTTCTTTATCTCCTATAATTAAGGAAGGAAATAGCTACAAACGAATTAAATCCTTTTCTTATTTCATTAGCAATGCAACTGGGCGAACTGCATCTACATCTTCATTTCAAAAATCGGCAGCAATTTCAAATTCTGTTTTGGCTTCTGGCGATTGGTATCGTTTTTACATTCAGAAATCAGGCGTTTACAAAATAGATCGTTCTTTTTTACAAAGCTTAGGATTTGACGCCTCCAAAGCTAACCCAAGAAGAATCAAAATTTACGGAAATGGAGGAAGAATGCTTCCTCTTCCCAACGACACATATTATCCTAACGATTTAACAGAAAATGCGATACAAGTAATAGGAGAAAATGACGGTGTTTTTAACAACGAAGATTACATTCTTTTTTATGCAGAAGGAACCGACACTTGGAGTTCTGAAAACCAGACTAACCTAAATTTATACGACACCAAATCTTACTATTACATTACGGCTTCTGGAGACGATGGAAAAAGAATTCAAAACCTAAATCAGCCAATAGGAAATAGCACTTTAGAGTTAAACACGTTTGATGACTATCAATATCATGAAATCGATCAAACCAACATTGTTCATCTTGGTCGCCAATGGCTCGGAGAGTCTTTTGACATTAATCAGGAACAAGAATTCTCGTTTAATTTTCCAAACTTAGACACTTCAACACCAGTAAAAATAGAAGCAAACACTGCATCTGCATCTTTAACCACGACTTCTTTTGCAATAGCAGCAAACGGACAGAATATCGGAAATATAAATTTCACACCCTTAATTGCAGGTTCCGACACGAAATATATAACAGGAAAACTACCAGCAAATACAGTATTTACAGGGACAGATAATATTAAAATAAAACTCACCTATAATAATAATGGTGTTCCGGGATCAAAAGGCTACTTAGATTATATTAATATCACGGCAAAACGAAAACTTTTAGGAGTAGGCAAACAATTTCTTTTTCAGTATAACTCTGCAGGCTCGACAGCCGGAATTGTTAATTACACAATTGGAAATGCATCTGGAATAGCTCAAATATGGGATGTTACAGACCTATATAATGTATCAAAAATAGAAAATGCCAACCAAGCCTCTTTTAGTTTTAAAGCCAATTTGGGAGAAGTTAGAAAATACATTGCAATAGATCCTTCCGATTATTACAGTCCGCTAAAAGAAAATCAACCGAAAATTGCCAACCAAAATTTAAAAGGAACGGTTTTCAGAAACAATCAAAGCTCTTTTCAGGATATTGATTATGTTATTATAACTCCAAAATTTTTAGCTTCACAAGCCGAAAGATTAGCGAGTTTTCATAGAACTAATTCTAATTTAAATGTAAAAGTTATCACATTAGAAAACATCTATCAGGAATTTTCTTCTGGCAAACAAGACATAGCCGCTATTAGAAACTTCATTCGATATATTTATGACAATGCTTCTTCGTCAGAAAAAAGGATTCGTTATGTAAATTTATTTGGAGACGCTTCGTTTGACTACAAAGATCGCATTTCGAACAACACTAATATTGTACCTATATATCAATCTCTAATAAGCAACACGGTTGGCGAAGCTTCTTTTGCTTCTGATGATTTTTATGGATTGATGGATTCTAATGAGGGAGTTATTATTCCGTCTCTTGCAGGGATTGATATAGCCATAGGAAGAATGCTAGTTTCTGACAATGCTCAAGCACAGGAAATGGTCAACAAAGTATTTGAATATTATGACACAAAATCATACGGAAATTGGCGAAATAATGTTGTTCTAATTAGCGACGATTCGGACAAACCTGGCGACCAAACTTTACAAGCAAACCAAAATGCACTTGCAGATCAAATTGCAACTGAAAAACCTTTTTTTAATATCGACAAAATATTTTTAGATGCATATACGCAGGAAGCTTCTGCTGGCGGATCTCGATATCCTAAAGCAAGAACAGACTTTTTTAATGCTTTTGAAAAAGGAGCTTTAATATTTAATTATTTAGGGCACGGCGGTGAGGACGGTTTGGCTAGCGAGAGAATCTGGGAAAAATCGGACGGGCAAAACCTAACCAACCAATACAAATATCCTCTATTTATCACCATTACTTGCGAATTTTCCCGTTTTGATGATCCGACCAGACCAACTGCCGGTGAATATGTTTTCTGGAATCCAAAAGGAGGCGCTATTTCTATGCTGACAACAATTCGCGAAATCGGACAGGCCAACGCCGAAGAATTCAATAAAACACTCAGCAAAAACCTTCTTTCTTATGGCTCAAACCAATATAACTCCATTGCTGAATCTTTAAGAATATCTAAAAACGAAAATCCAAGTTCTTCTAGTAATGTTGTTTTTTATTTAGGTGATCCTGCATTAATGCTCGCTATTCCAAAACCGCGAATTAATTTAACGAAAGTAAATGATATTGTGATTTCGCAAGCAATTCCTGACTTAAAATCATTGTCAAAAATTAAAATTTCAGGAGAAATCACAGACGAAAACAACACACTTTTAAGCAATTACAATGGCGAATTAGCAACTGCTATTTTTGATAAATTAATTACAAATACTACTTTAAACAATGACGGCTATAGTCCTCCAATGCAATTTAAAACTTTAGGAGAAACCATTTTTAGAGGGAATGCTTCTGTAACCAACGGACAATTTGAATTTAGCTTTGTAGTTCCCAAAGACATTAGAATTCCTGTTGATAATGGAAGAATTAGTTTTTATTCAAAGAAAAATGAGGCGTTAGAAAACCAAACAGGATACAACAATACGATCAAAATTGGAGGAATTAACGAAAATGCACCCCAAGACAATATAAGTCCAAAAGTGAAGTTATATATGAACGATGAAACTTTTGTATCTGGCGGAATTACAAACGAATCGCCTTTTCTTTTAGCCTTCTTAGAAGATGAAAACGGAATCAATACAGCAAGCGGAATCGGACATGATATTGTTGCTATTTTAGATGGAGATGTTAGTAATCCTTATATTTTGAATGATTATTACCAAACAAAATTAGACGATTACACCAACGGAAACCTACGTTTCCCACTCCGAAATTTAGCTCCTGGTTTACATACAATAAGTTTTACCGCTTGGGATGTTTATAACAATCCTGTGACGAGTGAAATTCAGTTTACAGTTGTAGGAGACGATTCCTTAACTTTATCACACGTTCTTAATTACCCAAATCCTTTTTCGACTTATACGCAATTTTGGTTTTCACATAACAGACCGTATGAACCATTGGAAGTACAAGTGCAGGTAATGACCATTACAGGAAAAGTGGTTTGGACAAAAAACCAAACTGTTACAACAGAAGGATTTTTATCAAGAGAAATAACATGGGACGGAAGAGATGATTTTGGTGACAGAATCGGAAAAGGAGTGTATATTTACAAACTGACTGTAAAATCCAATTTAACAAATAAAAAAGCAGAAAAATACGAAAAGCTTGTCATCCTATAATATTATATATATTTGCACCACCAAAAACATAAGTCCCATAAATGAAAAAACTATCACTTCTATTAATTTGTATTTTTAGCATTTACAATTCAAGGGCTCAGGAATCAAGACCAATTGTTACTGGAGTACCTTTTTTACTAGTCGCTGCTGATGCTAGAGCAGCAGGTTTGGCAGACCAAGGTGTCGCTACTTCTGCCGACGTTTTCTCTCAACAATGGAACCCTGCCAAGTATGCATTTTCAGAAGATGCACAAGGCCTTTCTATTAGCTACACTCCTTATTTAACAGATCTTGCCAATGACATCTCATTAGGTCAGATTACGTATTACAACAAAATCAACGAAAAGAGTGCTTTTGCAGGAAGTTTCCGTTATTTCGGTTTTGGAGACATCGAATTAAGAACTACAGGAGATCCAACTGAGCCTACAAGAACAGTTTCTCCAAACGAATTTGCCTTAGACGGTTCATACTCTCTTAAATTAAGTGAGAAATTCTCGATGGCAGTTGCTGGACGTTTTATTAGTTCAAACTTAAAAGTTGCTTCAGAAGAAGTTGACGCTACATCTGCAAGATCATTTGCTGTTGATGTTGCTGCTTTTTATCAATCAGAAGAAATTGCTTACCAAGATTTCAATGGTAGATGGAGAGCTGGAGTTAACTTCCAGAACATGGGGCCTAAAATTAGTTATGACAACGATGATATTAGCACAAACTTCTTACCTGCCAATTTAAGATTAGGGGGAGGATTTGATTTTATCTTTGACGACTACAATAAACTTACATTAAGCGCCGAACTTACTAAACTTTTAGTTCCAACTCCTCCAGGCATGCAAGCTGCTATCGATGGAAATGGCGATGGAGATTTTGACGATCCTGAAGATATTACACAACAAGAAGCTACAGACGCTGCTTACAGAAACTACAATAAAATTGGCTGGTTTGAAGGAATGTTTAAATCTTTTGGAGATGCGCCAGGAGGTTTTAGCGAAGAAATAAAGGAAATCACGTATAGCCTTGGAGCCGAATATGTTTATCAAGATGCTTTTGCTTTCCGTTTAGGTTACTACCACGAAAGCCCAGAAAAAGGTGCTAAACAATTTTTCTCTTTAGGAGCGGGATTTAAGTACAACATTATGAAAATTGATGTTTCGTACTTATTCTCAGCATCAAAAATAAAAAACCCTTTAGAAAATACACTTCGTTTCTCTTTAACGTTTAACTTTGGCGACAAATACGACACTTATTAAAGAGAAAAGATCAAAATAAAAACAACTTAATCCAAATTCCAGCATTTTAGGAATTTGGATTTTTTTTCCCTTAAAAACAAATGAAAGAGATCAATATAACAACTTCGTTTACAATATTTGATAATTTAAATGAACTTCCAACCGAAATTCAAGATTTAATGAATCAAGCGGTTGAAATCAGAAAAAAAGCTTATGCTCCCTATTCTAAGTTCAGAGTTGGCGCTGCTTTACTTTTAGATAACGGAAAAATTATTCTAGGTTCTAATCAAGAAAACGCCGCATACCCTTCTGGACTTTGCGCAGAAAGAACTGCAATTTTTTATGCTGGAAGCGCTTACCCAGAAGCAAAAATCTTAAAAATGGCAATTACAGCAGCTTCAGACACCAATCAGACCACTGCCCCTATTCCACCATGTGGATCTTGCCGACAATCAATAGCAGAATACGAGATAAAACAAGACACACCTATTGAAATCTATTTTATGGGTGAAATTGGTAAAATTTATAAATCATCATCCCTCAAAAATTTACTTCCATTGATGTTTGATAAAAAGTTCTTGTAAAAAAAAGCCAAAAAGTATCGTTTTAATTTTAGTTCTTAAATGTAATGTCTTATTTTTGCATCCCGACCTTTCGGGCGCAAATTTGTGGGAGGAAACTATTTTGCGTTACAGGCACAATAATCGATAACACAAACAACTTTAGCAAAAGAAAGAATTCAGATGAAAGAAGTTACAAAAGAGGTATATTTAAAGTGGTATGAAGACATGCTACTTTGGAGAAAGTTTGAAGACAAACTTGCAGCATTATACATTCAACAAAAAGTTAGAGGTTTTCTACACCTATATAATGGTCAAGAAGCTGTATTAGCTGGCGCACTGCACGCTATGGATTTGACCAAAGATAAAATGATTACTGCTTACAGAAACCACGTTCAACCAATTGGTATGGGAGTTGATCCTAGAAACGTAATGGCAGAACTTTTAGGAAAAGCAACAGGAACTTCTAAAGGTATGGGAGGTTCTATGCACATTTTCTCTAAAGAACACGGTTTTTACGGTGGACACGGAATCGTAGGTGCTCAAATTCCTGTAGGAGCTGGTATTGCTTTTGCAGACAAATATTTCAACACTGGCGGTGTTACCATGACTTACTTTGGTGATGGTGCTGCTAGACAAGGTTCTCTTCACGAAGCTTTCAACATGGCTATGTTATGGAAACTTCCAGTTGTATTTATCGTTGAAAACAACGGTTACGCAATGGGAACTTCTGTAGAAAGAACTGCAAACCACACTGACATCTGGAAATTAGGTTTAGGTTACGAAATGCCTTGTGGACCTGTTGACGGAATGAACCCAGTAAAAGTTGCTGAAGCTATGCACGAAGCTATCGAAAGAGCGCGTCGCGGAGACGGACCAACTTTCCTTGAAATGAAAACGTACCGTTACAGAGGACACTCTATGTCTGATGCACAATTATACCGTTCTAAAGAAGAGGTTGAAGAGTACAAAAAAATCGACCCAATTACTCAGGTTTTAGACGTAATCTTGGATCAAAAATATGCTACTCAAGAAGAAATTGATGTAATTGACCAAAAAGTTAAAGACTTAGTTGAAGAGTGTGCGAAATTCGCTGAAGAATCTCCATACCCAGACTTACAACAATTATACGATGTAGTATACGCACAAGAAGACTATCCATTTACACCTCATAAATTATAAGAATTATGGCAATTAAAGTAACTATGCCTCGTTTGAGCGATACAATGACGGAAGGAACGGTAGCAACTTGGCTTAAAAAAGTAGGCGACAAAGTTAGCGAAGGAGATATCCTTGCTGAAATTGAAACAGACAAAGCAACAATGGAGTTCGAATCTTTTAACGAAGGAACTCTTTTACATATCGGAATTCAAGCGGGAGAAACTGCTCCTGTTGATTCATTATTAGCAATCATTGGTAAAGAAGGAGAAGATATTTCTGCTCTTTTAGCCGGTGGTGATGCTCCTGCTGCCGAAGCTCCAAAAGCGGATGCTCCTGCTGCTGAAGCAAAAACTGAAACTGCTGCTCCTGCAAAAGCGGCAGCTGAATTGCCTAAAGGAGTTGTTGTTGTAACAATGCCTCGTTTGAGCGATACCATGACTGAAGGTACAGTCGCTAGCTGGTTGAAAAAAGTTGGTGATGCTGTTGCTGAAGGCGATATCTTAGCAGAAATTGAAACAGACAAAGCTACTATGGAGTTTGAGTCTTTCAATGCTGGAACATTATTATACATCGGAATTCAGGAAGGAAATACTGCACCAGTTGACAGCTTATTAGCTATCATTGGGCCTGCAGGAACTGACATTTCTGGAGTTGCTGATAACTTTACTGCTGGTGGCGCTGCCACTGCAAGTGCTCCTGCCGCAGAAGAAAAAGCCGCACCTGCTGCTGAAAAAGCACCAGAAGCTGCTGTTGAAACTTCAAACGGAGGAAGAATTTTAGCTTCACCTTTAGCTAAAAAAATCGCTTCTGACAAAGGAATCCAATTAAGTCAAGTTAAAGGATCTGGAGAAAACGGAAGAATCGTAAAAAGCGATATCGAGAACTTTACTCCATCTGCTCAAGCACAAACTTCTGCTGCGGCACCAGCTGCTAAACAAGAAGCATCTGCTCCTGCTGCACCAAAAGTATTCGTTCCTGCTGGAGAAGTTTACACAGAAGAGATCAAAAACTCTCAAATGCGTAAAATCATTGCAAAACGTCTTTCTGAATCTTTATTCACTGCGCCTCACTATAACTTAGTGATCGAAGTAAGCATGGACGAAGCAATGCAAGCTAGAGCTGCTATCAATAGCGTTCCAGATACAAAAGTATCTTTCAACGATATGGTAATCAAAGCTTGCGCTTTAGCATTGAAAAAGCACCCGAAAATCAACTCTACGTGGAAAGAAGATGCTATTATCATCAACCACCACGTAAACATTGGTGTTGCTGTAGCAGTTGAAGACGGATTAGTTGTTCCTGTATTGAAATTTACAGATGCAATGAGTTTGTCTCAAATTGGCGGTTCAGTAAG
>NZ_DHEI01000162.1:103724-112159 GCF_002399805.1 Flavobacterium sp. UBA4854 | reverse complement strand
GCTGACCATATTACTGCTAATGGTGAGCTTACTGCAGAAGATATCACTAAAACTAGCGTTACGGTTACCACGCAATTGCAAAAGATTAAAGCTGAAAACAAAATTCTTGAAGAAAACATTTTTGTTGTAGCAGCTCCTGTTTTTGCTTCTGCACGTAACTTAGACGTTCTAAAAAACAAAATTGCCCTTTTAACTGGTAAACAATTAGAAGTATTAGATGTAAACGAAGAAGCAAAAACGCTTGTTAAAGGTGCTATACCGCCTGTTGATTTTGCTAATGCTTTCCTTCTTGATATTGGTGCTCAAACTACTAAAGGCGGTTACATTGACGAACTTAAAGACGGTAAATTAGAGTTTGTTCCTCTTGAGCTTAGTTTCGGGACAATGACTCTTACCGATGCTGTAGAAAAAACAGTAGTAAACAAAAGTCAAGTAAACGATATGTCTACCTACCAAGAAAAATCTTTTGATTACAATGTTATTCTACGTAAAAAGACAAAAGAATTATTTGATGCAAATCCTCCTTTAGCAAAAAAAGATAAATTATATTTATCTGGTGGTGCTGTTTGGGCGTTTTCAACTCTTTTTTATGACGAAACCGTTAATAAAGACCATTATGTTGCTTTAACGCTTCAAGATGTTATCGATTATGATGCTATTCTTAAAAACAATTTCGGAAAGTTTACTAACCTTGCCAAAACAAACAAAGAAGCTGCGAGAGTTTTAAGCACTTATGACCAAAAATACTTGATCTCGGCAAACAACATTCTTGTGACTTGTCTTGAAAGTATTCCAGACTACGCAACAAAGAAAATTTACTTTGTAAAAGAAGGACAAGTGATTTGGTTGATCTCTTACATTGCAGATCGTTCGAAAAAGATCAATACTAATTTCTAAGTATTTTTTTTTAAAATATCATAAAGCTTCAGAGAAATCTGGAGCTTTTTTTATTGCTTTTCATTTCAGTCTAAAAACAAGTTGATCTTTTTAGTTTCTAGCCTTTTAAAATGGTTGCAACTTATAATTTGCAACCATCTTTAGCATTCAAAAAAGCAGATTTTTTCTTTTAAATTCTAATTTTAAAATCAGGAAAAAATCTTACGTGAAATAAATCTATCTGATTATGAAAAATTTAACCGCTTTTTTTATCGTCGCACTTTTAGCATTAACAGCCTGCAAAAAAGAACAGTCAAAAGATAATTCAGAAAATGCAAATGCAACGTCTACTGATTCTATAACTGCTATTGCAAAAGAAGCTTGGATATACGGATATCCAATATTTTATAATTACAAAACCATTTATGCTAGTGCATTGAACAAAGAAGACAGAGCGTATTCAGGTTTTAATAAGTTTAAAAGCTTTGCAAATAGTGCTACTCCCGCAGATACTCTAGTGGTAACTATAAACAATGACACGCCCTACTCTATGGCCGCTCTTAATGTTTCTGATGAGCCTGTTGTTCTTGAAGTTCCTAAAATTGAAAGCGACCGATATTATGTAATGCAATTGGTCGATTTATACACCTTTAATTACGAATATATCGGAACTCGCGCTACTGGCAACAATGCCGGAAAATATTTGCTTGCAGGGCCAGACTGGAAAGGTGAAACGCCAAAAGGAATTGACAAGGTTTTGCGTTCAGAAACCAACTTGATATTTGTAGTAGGAAGAACCCAGCTTCATGATCCTGCGGATGTTTATAATCTGAAAAAAATACAAAGTCGGTATAAAATAACTCCGCTGCATGAATATACAAAACAGCCTGCACCACCAGTTAAAAAATACAACTTAGAACTTCCTGTTTGGAAAGAGAGCGATTACAGCAGTCCGCAGTTTATTAATGTGTTAAACGTTCTTTTGCAATATGCAAGCGAAGACAGCAGCGAGAAAGAACTGAGAGCACGTTTTGCTAAAATCGGACTTGTGCCTGGCACTGCTTTCGACAGTAGTAAATATCCGCCAGAAACCATAAAAGCTATCGAAAAAGGAATTGCAGAGGCAAAACAAGAACTAGATTCAAAAGTAAGCACTCTTAAAGATTTCGGAAATCTTTTTGGCACGAGAGCCGAACTTCAAAACAATTATCTAAATCGTGCAATTGCTGCGGCTGCCGGAATTTACGGAAACACCAAAGAAGAAGCTGTTTACACCGGAGCTAGTAACGACAAAGACAATCAGCCACTTTTAGGAAATAATAAATATGTTATAAAATTCAGCAAAGATCAGCTTCCTGAAGCGAAATATTTCTGGAGTTTAACAATGTATAATCTTCCGAAACGTTTTCTAGTTCCGAATCCGATTAACAGATATTCTATCGGCAATAAAACAAAAGGCTTAAAATATGAACCAAACGGAGATTTGGTTATTTACCTGCAAAGCACTTCGCCAGGAAAGGATAAAGAAAGTAATTGGCTTCCGACTCCAAAAGATGAAAAATTCATGTTTGTTATGAGAATCTATGGTCCAGAACCTGACGTAATTAATAATGTCTGGAAAATGACTCTGCCAGAAAAAGTAAAATAATCATTCATTCGATACACTACAAAAGCTTCAGAGAAATCTGGAGCTTTTTTTTATTTAAATTAATTTGTTAAAAATTTCATCATTCAAAAACTATATCGTAATATTGCAATATTAATATAATTAACATGGGAGCAACTAAGACTGAACATTTTACAGACGCACAAAATCAGATTGCCATAATTGCTAAAGCATTAGGGCATCCTGCAAGAATTGCCATAATCGAATATTTACTAAAAGTGAATGAATGTATTTGTGGTGATATCGTAAACGAACTGCCTCTTGCCCAGCCTACGGTTTCTCAACATCTAAAAGAGTTGAAAAATGCAGGAATCATCAAAGGAAATATTTCTGGAAATGCAATTTGCTATTGTATTGACGAAAAAACAATTGACATTTTAAACTCCTATTTTTTAAACATCACACAAACTATTTCAAAATCAAAATGTTGCTAAAACATTTTTTTTGACCAATTATATCGCAATATTGCAATTAACAAATAAACATAAACAAGATGAAATTATCAGAAGTAAAACAGATTTTACCAACATTAGATAATGTTGAATTTCAATTAGAAAACGGAGCTTTTGTACCAGAACATTTTCATGTAACAGAAGTTGGCGTAGTTACCAAAAATTTTATTGATTGTGGCGGAGTAATCAGAACTGAAAAAGCAGTAAACTTTCAACTCTGGGATGCCAATGATTTTGAACATCGTTTAAAACCTAATAAATTATTGCACATCATTCAGTTGTCTGAGGATAAACTAAACATCGAAGATCTAGAAATTGAAGTAGAATACCAAAACGTTACAATTGGCAAATATGATTTAGAATTTAATGGAAAAACGTTTATTCTAAAAAATAAAACCACAGCTTGTTTAGCACAAGATGCTTGCGGAATTCCTGCTGAAAAGCAAAAGATCAATCTTACTCAATTAACTAATGACTCTGCTTCTTGCTGCACTCCAAATTCAGGATGTTGCTAAAAAATGAAAGAACTAATCTTTAAATACAAAAAACCAATTGTAATAACCTCATCTGTTATTTTATTGCAGCTTATTTTCGGTTTTGAACCCAAATTCTGTATTATAAATATCATCTGGTTATTTGTTTAATTATGAAAAAGAAAATACTAATACTTTGTACGGGAAATAGCTGTAGAAGTCAGATTGCCGAAGGCTACATGAAGTTTTTTGCTGGAAATAAAGCTGAGGTTTACAGCGCGGGTGTAGAAACTCATGGCGTTAATCCAAAAGCTATTTTGATAATGAAAGAAGATGGAATAGACATTTCAAATCATACATCGAATAATATTGATGAATATGCAAATATCGATTTTGATTTTGTGATTACAGTCTGTGATAATGCTAAAGAGCGATGTCCGTTCTTCCCAACAAAAGCAGTCAAATTTCATTATAATTTTCCTGATCCTGCAAAAGCAACTGGAACAGATGCTGAAATAATAGAGCAGTTTAGAACCGTGCGAGAACTGATAAAAGAGTATTGCAGAAATTTTGCTACAGAAAATCTAAATTAACATTATTTAATATTCCGTTAGGAATATCTCTTCGGTAGAAAAAAAATAGCATTTTTGTATTACACCCTATATGGACGCCTAATTTGCGAAACAATTACCAATCAAACGTTCCTACGGAACGTATAATCATTGTTCTTATTTAATTTTACCAACGAGACGTTCCTACGGAACGTATATTTCTAATTCAAATCTCGTTTCTACCGATGAAACATTCCTACGGAATGAGTTGTTCCAGATTTCTTTGGAGCTTTTTTATTTAACCTCAGCACAAGATTCTTTAATCTGCATTTCATTAATTATATCTAACAATTCCATTTCATCGGTTGGAAATAATTGAAGCGCTTGTTCTAAAACCAATCCAACATCTATAGATAACTTTTTCCCATTATCTTGTTCTAATGCCAAAATACATAGCTTTAGCATATTTGTTATTACACAGCCTAATTCGGAGTAATTTAAAACCTTGATTTCTGCGTTGTAACCTTTATCAGCCGTTTTTAAAATATTTAAATATTGAGCTGATTGTTTTTTTAGGTACTCTATTTCTGCCGCTTTCATTCTTTGAATTTTATATCATTTTCAATAATTCAAATGTCATAATATATTTTCACTAATCGGTTATCTTACATGATAAGAATGCTTAATATTCCGTTAGGAATATCTCGTCGGTAGAAAAAAAAATATGGTTTTACATTGTGTCCTGTAGGGACACCTGATTTGCGAAACAATTACCAATCAAACGTTCCTATGGAACGTATAATCATGGTTCATTTTAATTTTTACCGACGAGACGTTCCTACGGAACGTATATTTCTAATTCAAATCTCGTTTCTACCGATGAAACATTCCTACGGAATGAATTGCTGTAAAATCTTTTGTATATTTTTATACATGACCCATCAAATATAAAAACCAAAAATGCGTAAGCCCAAAAGGACTTACGCATTTTTTCTGATGAAACATTATAAAAAACGCCGTTTATCTTCTTCTTCCGCCGCCTCCGCCGAAGCCTCCGCCTCCCATACTACGAGATCCGCCTCCCATTTGTCCGGCGCTTGGTCTTGAAGACGCTCCTCCTCCTCTATTAAAATTTGAGTTTGAAGAACTTCCTCTATTTAGATTTGAAGTCCCTGCACTTGGCGATGAACTCTGACGGGTTCTTCCAGATGCATTAGTATTCCCTGCACGATTGGAGTTTCCCGCTGATGGTCGTGTGCTTGCCGAAGGACGCGAATTACCCCGATTTGTATTGTATCTATTATTGGTCGAATTGTCTCGCACTGTATTAGATCTCGATCTATTATTATTGTAATTATTAAAACTGTTTCTGTTATTAATATATACATTGTTATGTCCGCCATGATAATGTCCGCCGTGATAGCCATGATGATGGTAATAATGGTTGTGACGATAAATTCCGACCGCCAATACGGTAAAAGCAGCGAAATAAGGCGGATAAAATCCGTAATAATAAGGTGGATAATACGGCACGTAAGCTGGTGAATATACATATTGTACAATTGGCACTGTTTCTACCACAACGGCTGTTACGGCTGGCGCGCTTTGTACGGGATCGTCTCCTGTATAAGCAGGATTTGATGTTTTTGCTGCCGAGGATTTGCTTACTGGCTCGATAACATAATCTTTTCCATACAGCAGTTCATCGCCTACAATCTGCATTTTTACTTTTCCGTTTTTGTCTTTATCGACAAAAATAACAGCGACGTCCTGATTCTCTGTTTTGCTAACGGCAACTTGAAGAACAAACGTAAACGAGTTACCATCTTTCTTGGTAATTACTTTTATGAAGTCTACTTTTTTGTCTAGATTCAAATCGAGATTATTGATTCCTGTTTTCTCCAAATTCAGATTTTTTTCAAACTCCTCAATGGTTTTTGATTTCTGAAAGAGTGTCATCACAGCATACAAATCTAGATTATCGCCTGGAAGTCCTAGTTCTTTACCATCGTTATCAGACTGACTAAAAATTAGCTGGGCAGACATGATTAATGCAACTGTCAAATATTTTGTAAATTTCTTTATCATATTAAGAGTATAAAATATTAGTAAGCAGAGTAGAAAATGATCTTTCTATACTTTCTACTCTGTACCCAGAAATCGTCTAGTGTTTTTTGGTTTTATCCAGTTCGCCAATAAAAGGAATAGCATTCTGAATTTCAGCGCGTATAGTCACTTGCAGATACAACTCAAGCTGTACAAATTTTGCGGCATTGATTCCGCCAATAGCTTTTGCCAGTTTAGAATGCGTTTTGGCAAGTAATTTTTCTGAATCTTGATTGTATTTTAAGTTTGCCGCTGTTAGTTCTGTAGCTTTAGCATCGCTTAAAGTCGAATAATTGTTTGCATAGTCTTCCAGAATTTTAATCTTCTGCTGACTTAAGGCTTTGCGCTCTGCTTCGTATTTATCATAAATAGGCTGAAATGCTGCTGCTTGTGTGTCAGACAAATCCAAATATTCTTTGACTACATCTGCCTTTGATTTTCCATAAAGATCTTGGATCAAATTAATTTCATCTACAGAAGATTGTGCAAAAGCACTTAATCCGAAAACTAATGAAAGTATAAATAGTAATTTTTTCATAATCTTAATTTTAACGTTTAAATTATTTGCTAAAGTCATAGCTACGCATTACTCCCAAAATAAATTGGAAAGTTTAAATGCATTTTATTCTGTCAATCCATCAGAAGCGCTCATGTCTCTTACGCACACATATTTGCCATCTCTTTTTTCGAAATAACTCATGTAGTTTCCGGTATTAATTGGTGTTTTAGTAGAATCTATTACTTTATAATATCCTACTTCTAAAACCATATTTCCGTCGTGCGAAACAAAAACTTCTTTGGTTTCAAATGATATTGTATTGGTATTATTAGCCAAATCTGATTCTAAAAATTCATATCTAGCCTCTTTCCCAATAATCGGTGGCCTGTTCTGATAAAAAGTTATCGCATCGTCTGCATAATAACCAATCTCTTTCAATTGGCCAGCATTGTATGTAGCAGCATATTCATTTTCTTTTGCCTGAATTTCTTTTTTGACCTGCTTTAAGTCAATCACAACATTTTCGTCCTTTTTTGTATTGCAGGAAATCAATAAAACACAGAACCCTGTGACAACAGCTCTTATAATTATTTTATTTTTCATAAACATTAAATTTTCAATTTGATATAAAACTATTTCGTTTTACAAACAGGTTCAAAAATTTGTTCGTAAACACAGGTCTTTTTAATATTCTTCGAATATTTTTTGAAGTTCTGCCAAGCTTCTTTTTTTCAGCAATGCTACCGACAATAAGATTCTAGATTTCTGCGGATTTAAAGCATATGAAGCAATTAATCCAAGTTCATCATCGTTGCATTCTACATTACGGCTTACAAGTCCAGTTGCAACGCGCGTGCTTCGAACTACTATAATTCCTTTTTTGCTAGCTCTTGCACAAGCATCTAGAGAAGCTTTGTTCATATTTCCGTTTCCTACTCCAGCAATTACAATTCCTTTGGCACCGCGTTCAATCGAAGCATCAATTAAATCTGGCTTCATATCTGCATCGGCATAAATAATGTCTACGCGAGGAAAAGAGCTAACGCCTTTTACATCAAACTCTGAGTTTTTTCCAAATTTTTGACTAGGATAATTAAAGAAATCGTTTGTTCCGTAAGAAGTAATACCGATAAGTCCACGAAGCGGAGACATAAAAGTCTGGACAGCCGTTGTGCTAACTTTTGTTAAAGATTGTGCCGAATGAATCCAATCGTTCATTACCAAAAGTACACCGCGCCCTTTTGCTTTAGGATCGCCAGCTACTGCAATCGCATTATAAAGATTTAAAGGTCCATCTGCACTAATTGCTGTAGATGGACGCATGGATCCGACAAGCACAACTGGTTTGTCTGTTTTTGTAGTTAGATTTAAAAAAAAGGCCGTTTCTTCCATTGTATCGGTTCCGTGTGTAATTACAAAACCGTCTACATCATTGCTATCGGCTAACTCATTAATTCTATTGGCTACTTTCAGCATAATTTCAAATGACATATCCTGAGATCCGACATTCGCAATTTGCTCGCCTTTTATATCGGCTACTTTCAAAGCATCTGGAATTGCATTTACCATTGCATCAATGGTAACTTGACCAGAAGTATATCCTGACTGTACTCCAGTTTGAGCAGAACCAGCAATTGTTCCGCCTGTTGCTAATATTAGAACTTTAGGTTTAGCCTGTCCGAACATGCTGATATTGAGTGATAATAGCAGCAGTAAAAGTATTTTTTTGTAAAAGTTGATATTTAATTTCATCATTTTGTCGTTTTAAGGTTGAGAATTATTTTTGGCCTGTTAAAGTTGCTGGATCAAGCA
>NZ_DHEI01000162.1:92626-103558 GCF_002399805.1 Flavobacterium sp. UBA4854 | reverse complement strand
CCTTTATTGGTTGCCAATGCTTCTTTGGCCAATTCAGTTGTTTTTTCATAACCCAAAATAGGATTTAGAGCCGTTACAACACCAACACTTCGATCCATATAATGCGCCAAAACGTCTTTATTTACTGTAATGCCATCGATACAGTTTTTTCTAAATAATGGCATTGCTTTAAAAAACAATCCTTGAGATTCCATCATGGCAATGGCCTGAACAGGTTCAAAAGCATTTAATTGCAATAAACCAGATTGTGCGGCAATCGTTACGGTCAAGTCATTTCCCATAACTTTAAAACACAATTGGTTCATAAGTTCTGGCATAACCGGATTTACTTTTCCGGGCATAATTGAAGATCCTGGCTGAAGTGCAGGCAAATTAATTTCAAAAAAACCAGTACGAGGACCAGAAGCCAAAATGATCAAATCGCTGCTTATTTTTGCCAAAGCAACTGCCATGCTTTTAAGTGTAGAAGAATACATTACAAACCCTTGTTGGCTAGTCGTAGCAGCAATAAGATCTTTACTCATTACAATTGGTTTTCCTGTAATTTTTGCCAGATGTGCTGCTACTTTTTCAGCATAACCTGGAGAAGCAGTAATTCCTGTCCCGATTGCTGTAGCGCCCATATTCTGCTCGCATAAATAAACTTCCGCTTTTTTTAAAGCGCTAATTTCTGCGTCAAGCTGATTCCCGAAAGCATGAAATTCCTGACCTACAGTCATTGGCACAGCATCTTGCCCTTCGGTTCTTCCCATTTTTAGAATGTCTTTAAATTCATCGCCTTTTTTATGGAAAGCTTTAGCCAAAAGATCTGCCTCTTGAAGCAGTTTATCGTTATGAAGAAGTAATGCCACTTTTATGGCTGTTGGGTACACATCGTTTGTTGATTGTCCCATATTAAGATCATCATGAGGTTCAATGTATTGATATTCTCCTTTTTTATGACCGCTTAATTCCAATGCAATATTGGCTAAAACTTCGTTTACATTCATATTCGCAGAAGTACCAGCACCACCTTGATACAAATCGACCAAAAATTGATCATGATATTTGCCGTCAATTACAGCTTGGCAAGCTTTTTCTATAGCAGCAAGTCTATCTTTTTTAAGTCGGCCTACATCTGCATTGGCACGTGCTGCAGCTAATTTAACCATTGCAAAAGCTTTTACATAGTCAGGATAAGATTGCGTAGTCAAGCTACTTATCTGAAAATTTTCTAATGCACGGGCTGTTTGTACTCCGTAGTACGCGTTTGCAGGAATCTGTTTTTCGCCTAGAAGATCCTTTTCAGTTCGAGTCTGAGCATTAAGAGCAATTACAGACAATCCGAACAATAGCAGATATTGTACAGTTTTACACATATTTTTCTTTTTTAAGTGATTAATAAAGACAAAGCTTTCTATTGATTTTTTCTATAAAATGCTTCAGAGAAGTTATATTTAAAAGAAAACTGTACTTTGTTTATGGAAGTGCTCCATCCGTCGTTGTAATTTTCGCGGTTTCCCCACTGAAATTCAGCTCCAACCATACAGTTTTTTACAGGAGTATACAAGATATTTGCGAGAGCGTACTGTCCCTTTTTAAAGGCGCTATCTGTTTGTCCGTCTGAGTTGTCAATATCAATCATCGAATATCCTATTGCAGTACTAAACTTATCACTCCAATTATGATCTAAAAAAGCGACAACCCCAACCACAGGAAGCGCAACACCTTTTACAGGAGTTACAGGATTACTCAAATTATTTTTAATACCTATATCGACAGGAGCATCATTCATGTAGTTCTGTACTCCTTCTCCATACATAACCTGTCCTCTAAAAACATCATTTTTACTGAAGTTAATGTTGGTACTTAAGTTAAGTCCCCAGCCTACTGCATCTCCTGACAAATTATACTGATCGTTGTTTTGATCTTTCCATTCAATTTTTCTTACGATACCTGCTAGCTCAATATACCCCCATTTAGTTCCAAGATGGTATTCTGCTGAAAGGTCTGGCAACGGAAATCTTGCTTTTACGCCTTGCAATTCTACACGATTGGCATAATCTCCCTGATCTGCACTTGCTCCAGGTCTTTCTAATGCAATGGTTAAACGAGTATCGCCTTGAATTGGCATATATCGAATCTGAATGTTTCTGAAAAACACCATTCCAGTTGGCCCCCAATATTCTAGTGAATTCGGGAATACGCCAATATCCATAAAAGGGCTCCAAGTTTGTCCAGCTCCAAATTTTCCTAATTCGGCATAAGCATGACGCAAACGAAAAGTAGTCTGTCCAGCATCTACACCAGTACCAAACAACTCGAATTCAAAATGTGTTTTCAATTCTCCAAGTCCAGTATTAAAATAATTTTTAAAGCCAAGTCTAGTCTGGCGCACAGAAGCATAGTAATTGCCGTCTGGACCATATTCATTTTTATACGAAGGCAGTTTAGTTGGCCTTACCACATCATACCAATCTGATTGAATTTGATTAAAATTATAACCAACATCGGTCATAATGAAACCATAGATTTCCATGCTTTTAGATCCTTCTTCTTGAGCTTGAGCTAAAGCGGAAATGAGAAAACAAATTAAAATGGCTCGATGCCTGATCGTGACCATTTGTAAAAACCTTTTTTTCATAATGATTATAGTTTGTTTATTGTGGGATACATTTACTACTATTCATTTGTTTTTTACAATCTGGGCTTAAAAATAAAAGTGACTTTATTTTTAAAAATCTGTATGTCTCAGAACTGGCTTTTAGCTTCAAAAATCTTTTCAATATTCTTTAAATTTTTCTTTTTTGGGCAGACAAAAAAATCAAGAACTTTATAATGTTGTCTTATTTTTTGTTAAAAAAGCAAAAAAAAGACACTACACTAACTGATTATCAAACAAATATAATCAATGCTAGTGCACGATTAGAGTTATTAACGGTTACATTTAACGGTTAAAAAATCAGATTAATAATATTAATATGTTAAATATTCACATATTTTTATAAATTTGTAACTACATCATATTTAACACTTTACCCGCCAAGTGACTTTTTTTTCGACGTTAATAATTTCAAATAATTTATTATGGAGTCAATAAAAAAAATCCCCCCGGATACCATTTACAATGAACTGGAAAATGTTTTAAAGTTTAATTCTTTCAAGAATTCAATACTGTTAAGCAATTTTCTGCGATATATAGTCACAGAAACCATAGACCAAAGACAACAGTTTATTAAAGAATATTCGATAGCTGTAAATGCTTTAAGCAGACCTTCTCATTTCAATCCTCACGACGACGCAATGGTTCGTATTCATGCAGGGCGATTAAGAAAACTTCTCAATGAATATTATTCTTCTGACGGAAAAGATAATTCGGTGATTATTCATGTCCCAAAAGGCGGTTACGTTCCCGAATTTATTCATAATAACAAAATGAGGCACATTGATTTCCCTATTAACACAAGTAAATCAAATCTAGTCATCACAGTATTTCCATTTAAATCGACTTCTCAAAGGCCCGATTTAGAAGCTTTCTCTCAAATTCTTTCCGAAGAAGTAAGTGCAGAACTTTCGCGTTTTCAAGACATTTCTGTAATAGGCCATTTTGCATCTAGTGTAATTTCAAAAATTAATGAAAATATTCTGGAAGCCGCCAGTTTAGTAGGAGCCGATTTCATTATAACAGGACATATTCAAATTATTGATAATAAAATGCAGATCAGAGTCAATCTTGTAAACTCCTCATCTGGTAAATTTATATTGACCAAATTGTTTACTCCTGCCACAATCGATGACGGCATTAGAATACAAAATGAAATCGTGAAAGATATCGTTTCCAGCATGGGCGGTTATTATGGCATTATCTTTAAAGAAATGGTAAAAACAGCACCTTCTAAAATATCAAACAATTCGGGTATTTTAAAAGCAATCTGCAGTTATCACGAATATCAATGCTCCTATTCTATAGAAAATTATGCAAATGCATTGGCCAATTTAAATGATGCCGTAGAATTAGATCCAAACCATGCTTTAGCTTGGGCAATGTTGGGCGAAATGCAATTGGCTGCTATTGCTCTCGGAATAGACAACTGCAAGAAAACAATCGAAAAAAGCAGTCACTGCATTACAAAAGCATTGAAAATAGATCCCAACTGCCAACAGGCTTGGTATTCGCTAGCGCTTTTAAGCTGTTTTAAAAAAGATCAAGACAACTGTCTTTCTGCCGCAGAGCAATGCATAAAAATAAACCCTAATTCTTCTGGCATTATCTCAGGAATAGGCTGCATGTTAATTTTTGCAGGCTATTTTGAGAAAGGCTTTAATTTGGTAGAAAATGCAATTCGAATAAATACTTCGCATCCGTGGTGGATTAATATTGGATATTGCTACTATTACATTCATAAAAAAGAATATCAAAAGTCCTTATACTGGGCAGACAATATGGCTTTTAGCGAAACCATTTGGGACTCTTTGCTAAAAGCGGTTTCCTTATCCCTGCTAAATGAAGATGCAAAAGCTAAAATACAGCTAAACAACCTTCTAAAACTACACCCCCAAACTCCAACAGAAATTAAAGAAATACTTTGCAGTTTTATGTTTTCTGATGAGGTTGTTTTTAGAATGGTAAACAGCTTAAAAAGAATTGGATTAAAAGAAGATATTTGATTATTTACAAAATATAGAAAACTACGCAAGTCCTAATAAAAGAGGCTTTGCGTAGTTTTTTGTTTTTAACTAAGTTAAAAATGCAATTTAGTTGATTGCTTAATGTAGCTTAAGCAATGCCAATATATCATTTACAGGAATAGTTTTGAGTTTATTATCGGCTTTACTTTATACACTTTATATCGTTTTTACGAGCAAAATTGGCAAAGAAACTCCCATGTTCGAAAAAAGTGCTTTAATGACCAGTGGTTCTGCCATGATTATATTTTTAATTAACTGTGAAGCCATTACTACAAGCACACATTTAGATTTTGGATTGCTGCAATGGGGAACATTTTTAGCCATTTTTGGAACTGTAATTCCGCCTATCTGTTTTACAGTCGGGATGCCTAAAATTGGCGCTGGCTTAAGTTCTGTTTTACTAACTTTAGAATTACCTGCAGCTGTTTTTTGCGCTCATATTATTTTGGGAGAAAAAGTCACTTTTCTGCAAATTATCGGAATTGCGATAATGCTTGGCTCAATCGTGTATCTTAACATATCGAAAGCTAAAAAAGAAAAAGTAATTCAAAACGAAACCGCAATATGTTAATCCATATAAACGAAAATAATCTTTACGCCGAATATCACAATAATTTTGAAAATCGTCCGACAATTGTTTTCCTTCATGATTCTTTAGGTTGTGTAGAATTATGGAGAGATTTTCCAAGAAGAATTGCGACCGTTTGCCAGTGCAACATTTTAATTTATGACAGATTAGGTTACGGAAAATCAGATCCTATGCAGACTTATATTCGTCCTGTAAATTATCTAGAACAAGAAGCTGACGTTTTAAACTTATTACTCGAAAATCTAAATATTGAAAATGCCATTTTATTTGGCCACAGCGACGGAGGTTCGATCGCATTAATTGCCGTAAGTAAATATCCAAATCGAATTAAAATGGTTATTTGTGAAGCGGCTCATATTTTTGTTGAAGAAATTACCCTAAACGGTATTCGCGAAGCTGTTGAAGCGTATCAAAATACAAACTTGCCTCAAAGGCTCCAAAAATATCACGGAAACAAAACCGAAACTATTTTTAAAGCTTGGGCTGAAACTTGGCTGCGAAACGATTTTAGAAACTGGAATATTGAACATTTTCTTCCCAAAATCAAATCTCCGCTACTATTTATCCAAGGTGAAAAAGATGAATATGGAACTTTAGATGAAGTCGAAAAAACAATAAATGCTACATCTGGAAAAACTGAAAAGTATACAATACCAAATGCTGGACATACACCACACAAAGAAACTCCAGAAATTGCAATAGAAAAAATAGTCGCGTTTATTACAACTTATAACTAAGCTACTTTCTTTGCTACACGTTTTTTCTTCTCCAGTAATTTAAGATGATTTTCGGCACACAGAATTTTCTCGGTCGTGCCGTTTTTTTGTATCTCGATGAGGTAATGAAAATCTCTTTCTTTTGAAGTCGATTTTATAATCAGTCCCTTTTTAAAATCCATTTTCCTTTCGATAATGGTTCCCTTATAAGATATCCCACTCAATGCTGTGTAGGAAACATCTTGTCCTTTTACAAATTTCATTGTTTTAGCCGTTTGTTCCTAATAATTGCTAATACTTCTAAATCTGAAAAACTAATATTAAGGGGGGAAATCAGTTTTTCTACTTTGGGCGAATGTAAAAAGTTTTGACAACTTACAACCCCGTATTTATACCTGTTTTGAAGTTTAAAGATAGTTAAAATTTGAATGTAAAAATAACCTTTCAAAAAAAAGTTGATACAATTTAGAACAGTTTCTTTCGCCTCTTTTTTAGCATGAATTCCTAGTTTTGAAAGAATGAATTTTCGTTTCAAAAAACAACTAAAAAAAGAGCAAAATGGTACAGGAAAGAGTAATGGAGAAATTGGCAATTTTAGCAGATGCAGCCAAATATGATGTTTCTTGCTCATCGGGACAAAGTACACGAAAAAACAAAAACAAAGGATTGGGCGACACAGGAGGCGGAATCTGCCATGCCTTTACAGAAGACGGACGCTGTGTTTCGCTTTTAAAAATCCTACTTACCAACCATTGCATTTTTGACTGCGCCTATTGTGTAAGCCGTAAAAGCAATGATATTAAACGAGCTGCTTTTACCGTTCAGGAAGTTGTTGATTTGACAATTGGTTTTTATCGAAGAAATTACATTGAAGGGTTATTTTTGAGTTCTGGCATCTTCGACAATGCCGATTATACTATGGAACGTCTGGTTAGAATTGTCAAAAAACTTAGATTGGAGGAAAATTTTAATGGTTATATCCATTTAAAGGCAATTCCAGGTGCTAGCGAAGAATTGCTAAAAGAAGCTGGATTATATGCCGACCGTTTGAGCGTAAATGTTGAAATGCCAACAGAACAGAGTCTTAAACTATTGGCTCCAGATAAAAATCATAAGGACGTGATTAAGCCAATGGAATATCTTAAAAACGAAATTATCGATTATCAGGAAGAGAAAAAATCCAATTACAAAACACCGCTTTTTGCTCCAGCTGGACAAAGCACGCAAATGGTAATTGGCGCAACAAAAGAAAATGACATGGAAATTCTTGGAATGGCCAATTATTTTTACGAACAAATGAAAATGCGCCGTGTCTATTATTCTGGTTATGTGCCAATAAGCCACGATAACAGGCTTCCTGCCATTGGAACTCCTGTACCTATGATTCGCGAAAACCGATTGTATCAAGCAGATTGGCTAATTCGCTACTACGGATTTAATGTCAATGAAATTGTTGGTTTTGACCAGCCAAATCTTGACTTAGATATTGATCCTAAATTGGGTTGGGCATTGCGAAATCTGCATCAATTTCCAGTAGATATCAATACGGCAGATTTAGAATTAATTCAGCGTATTCCTGGAATAGGATTTTTGAGCGCGAAAAAGATTGTTGCTGCAAGAAATTTCAAAAAATTACAGCCAGAAGATTTAAAAAAATTAGGAATTGCTTACAGCCGATCGAAGTTTTTCTTGGCTTTTTCTTCGCCTTTCTATATGCAAAAAGACCTAACTTCTGTTCAAATAAAAAGTCAGATCTTGAATTTGCAAAACAGTAAATACAAGAATAATTTTTCGAACCAGCTTTCTTTATTTTAATTCAAATGACACAAATAGTTTATGATGGAAGTTATGAAGGCTGGCTCACCGCGGTTTTTGAAATTTACGAGTACAAACTTAAAGACATTGTTTTTGCCAAAGAAGAAATTTCAAATACCCTTCTTTTTTCCAATACCCATTTTGTAACAACAAATGGAAAAAAAGCAAATCGAGTTTTAAATGGCTTACAGCAACGTCTTTCGCATCATGGTTTCAACAATATTTATTTTGCCTTTTTATCTGAATTGGAAAAGATAGAAGAAATCTTGTTTCGATTTGTCGAATATGCTTTTGCAAGTCCAATTAATATAGAAGGAGATTTAAGCCGAAGCGAAGTTTCGAATGTAAAAAAAGCAGCGCATTTAACGGGAAAAGAAAGTCATAGAATGAAAGCTTTTGTTCGGTTTAAACTAACAAAAGACAATTTATACTACGCCATTGTAGATCCAGATTGCGATGTTTTACCACTTATTGAACAGCATTTTAAAAATCGATATTCAGATCAACGCTGGCTAATTTACGACTCCAAGCGCAAATACGGAATTTACTACGATCTAGAAAATGTCTCTACTGTCGAAATGCAGTTTGAATCGAATGCTTCTTCGAGTTTTTTAGCCGAAATAAATGATGAAAACGAAGAGTTTTTTCAGAATTTATGGCGGAACTATTTCTGCAGTGTCAATATAGAATCGCGAAAAAACACGAAACTTCATATCAAACACATGCCAAAAAGATATTGGAAAAATTTGACAGAGAAAATTCCAAACCTCAACAAAAGATAATTTTACTTGCTTTTCTTAAGTGCGTCCAGCAACTCTACCATATCTACTACAGCATAAGTAGAACAATAGTCAGATACGGCATAAGGCAAGATTAAACTATTGTTATGAATAATTGCCCCGCAAGAGTACACTACATTTGGCACATAACCTTCTCGTTCATCTTCTAAAGGAGAAAGCAACGGTTCTGTAAGTCTTCCTATTTCTTTTGAAGGATCATCAAGATCAAATAACGAAGCTCCAATACAATAACGTCGCATTGTACCAACTCCATGCGTAATAACAAGCCAACCTTCTTCGGTCCATAATGGCGAACCGCAATTTCCTATTTGAGTAAGTTCCCAAGTAAATTTAGGCTTTTGCAAGAGAACAGGTGTGTTCCATTGTGTTACTCGATCAGAATACATAATATAATTGTTCACACCGTCAATTCTCGCCAGCATGGCATATTTGCCTTTTATTTTTCGAGGAAATAGAGCTAGATTTTTGTTTTGTGCACCTTCTCCATGAAGCGGCATAACTCTAAAACTATAAAAATCTTCAGTAGAAATTAACTTCGGCAAAATTGTATGTCCGTTATAAGCTGTATATGTAGCCATAACTCTAACAGAGCCATTATCATCAGTAAAACGAACAAAACGCGCATCCTCTATTCCGCGACTTTCAGAATCAGAAATTGGAAAAATGACACGCTCTGTAATATCCGAATCGTGTTTGAACTGCAAATCGTAAAAAGAATTTGCCAACCACAAAATTTCTTCCAATGCAACTTTTCTTTCTTCACGAATTAAAGGATCTTTTAAAGCCTCAATCAACATATTTTTAAGAACAGCAAATTCAAATTCTTCAGGAAGATCTTGCATAATCTGAGCAATATATTTATCAGTTGTATGCATCTCATACAGCTTGGTCAAAAATCGTTCTTTATTAAACAATGTTTTATGCTCAATTTCTGCTTGATCAATATGATTTCCTATTTTCATGATATGCAGATTATTGTCACGATCTAAAATTGCTCTTCTAAAAACAATCGACGAAATATGACCTTCACCAGTTGCCCGAAATGAAATAATAACACGTTTTTCTCCAACTTCAAGTCCTGTCTGGTCAAAATCTTCAACAATAGAAGGATTAAAAATTGCAGCCGATTCTATCGCATATTCCATTGTGCAATAAGAACCAATCAGCATTTTTCGGTCTAGAGACATCGCTTCATAATCAATTTGCATTGCTTCGATTATTGGTCGTATTCTTTCGCAATGTCTAAAAAATACTGCCGAAATATTTCGGTGTCTTCTAGCAAATTCACGAAGCGTCTGCTCCAAAGTCTGCAAAACTTGTTTTTCGTCTAGCATCATTATCCGAAGTACCATTTGCTGGGTTCTTTCTTGCCCATTCATAAAATATCGGGCAACAACTCTTTTCGAATCTGGTAATAATTTTATATTTTTTCGGACAACAGATACTCGCATAATTAGTTTTTTTTAAGGCAACAACTCTTAGGAATTATTTATTACACAACAAGTTACTAAAATTTGTTAAAGAAAAAAACTTAATTTTTTATTAAAACTTCGAATAAGCCTATAATTTCAGGTTTATTCACACGGCTTTGATCAAAAGTTTTTTTCATAATTTCGTCTCAGACCACCAACACAAAACAATGAAGAATAAAGTTAAATTTTTGAGGGAAGAAAAAAACATGACTCAAAATGAACTTGCCGAAAAATCTAGCCTTTCTCTACGAACGATTCAGAGAATTGAAGCTGGAAGTATTCTTAAAGGTTTTACATTAAAATCTATTGCCGAAGCTTTAGAAATCGATCCTGAAAACCTCATTCTTAAAAAAGAAAATATTCAAGTCGAAAGAGCTAAACTTATTAATCTTTCTGTTTTATCTGGACTTATAATTCCGTTTGGAAGCGTTATTTTTCCTTTAATATTATCTTATAAAACCAAAGATGCTACAAACAAAGAATTAGGAAAACAAATTGTAAGTCTTCAAATTATTTTAAGCCTTTTACTTTCCGTTTTAATGATTGCATGTCCGTTTATTCAAAAGTCTTTTGTTCTAAAATTTCCGCTTTTCATTATTCCTTTAATTGCAATTCTTAGTCTAAAACTTATTATTGTTATTCTAAACGGAATTAGTTTAAACCAAAAACAAGATTTATCTATAAGACTGAAAAACAACTTTTTATAATTAAAGTCATAAAAATGACGTAAAACTGTCGTATTGTTTTTGCACGAAAATCGGAATCTAAACCCGAATCTTGCAGGAAAAAATGACCATGAAATTATTTAAGAAAATTGCCGTTGTATTTCTCGCCAGTATCGTTTTATTCTTATTTGGAGGATATTTATATTT